>DASSJS010000060.1:0-10572 GCA_035691085.1 Longimicrobium sp. | reverse complement strand
CATCTCGATGGATTCCTCGAGTCCAGTGTAGTTCAACCGGTTACTCTCCCCTCCCCCCGCGGAGCGGGGGGAGGGGCCGGGGGAGGGGGGCTCGACGGGGCTCGGCCGGAGATTCGGACCCGCGCGGGTGATTCACCTCCGTGGCACGCCGCTGGCGCTGCACATCGCCGTCCGCCCCACCATACGCCGTGCATCTCCGATCACGCAATCCGTTGACGCACAACGATTTTTCTCGCGACCTCGCCGATCCCCCCACGGAAATGACCGGTGCGATTCCACCACGCGCCGACGGGAGCGAGCTGGCGCACGAGGCGCGGGAGCTGGAGGACGCGGCCGCTCAACCGCGGCGCGTTCCATGGCTGCGCTGGCTGCTGATGGTCGCCGTGCTGGCGCTGGCGGTGCGGCTGATCATCCCGCAGCTGGGGCCGCTGCAGGACTCGGTGGACACGCTGCGCAACATGGTGCCCACCTACCTGCTGGCGGCGGCGGTGGCGCAGGTGGGGAGCTACTGGTTCAGCGGGCTGATGCTGCGCCACATCGTCGCGCTCACGGGCGACGAGCTTTCCGCCGGGCGCGGGACGGCGGTGTCGCTCGCTTCGGGGAGCGTGGGGCTGGTGGCGGGGGGCGCGATCGGGATGGCGGGCTCCACCTTCCGCTGGCTGCGCGACGCGGGGGTGAGCCCCGAGGGCGCGCTGCTGGCCAGCTGGCTCCCCACCGCGCTGAACGGCGCCGTGATGGTGGTGCTGGGGCTGACGGGCGTGGTGGAGCTCGCGGCGGCGGGCGGGCTGTCGGGCGCGGAGTGGGCGGCGGTGGGGGTGGCGCTGGCCATCACCGGGGGCGCGGGGGCGTTCCTGTGGTGGGCCGCCGGGCACCCCGCGCCGGCCGAGCGCATGGCCGTCTCCGTCGCGCGGCGCTGGGCGCGCATCCGACGCAAGCCCGGCCGCGAGGCCGAGGTGCGCGAGCGGGTGGAGGCGACCTACCATGCGCTGGCGCTGCTCAAGGGGCGCGGCTGGGTGCGGCCGGCGATGGATTCGGCGGGGATGATCCTGCTGGACGCGGCGACGCTGTGGCTGGTGTTCGTGGCCATGCTCGACGTGGTGTCGCCCCACGTGTTCTTCGCGGGGTACGCCATTCCGCTGATGGTGGCCAAGGTGGGCGTGGTGCCGGGTGGCGTGGGGCTGGTGGAGGGGATGATGGTGGGGATCTTCCACCACGTGGGCGAGCCCACGGCCACGGCGGCGCTGGCGGTGGTGGGCTACCGCCTGCTCGCCTTCTGGCTCCCCAACCTGGCGGGCTTCTGCGTGCTCCCGTTCCTCCAGGCGCGAAAAGGCCGCGCGCCCGCCGGCGTGTAGCGCGTCACGGGCGCGGGGTGCCGCGCAGCACGCACTCGCGCAGCACCGGCGCGTGCTGCAGCGCGGCCACGTTGCGGTTGTGGCGGAACGCGCGGCGCACGTCCGGCGGCAGCTCGCCGGCCAGGTAGCCGTCGTACAGGCGTACCGCGCGCTCCTCGGCCGCCAGCGCCAGGGCGCACGCCTGCGACAGCGGGCGCCGCGTGGGCACCGCGTCGGCCGTCCAGCGGCTGGCGGGCGCGGTGATGCCGCGGTCGTGGTACAGCCAGCCGATCAGCTCGGCGTGCGCCCGCTCGCTCTCGGCCCAGGTGGCGAACGGCTGCGGCGCGGCGTGGTCGCGCGAGATGCGCTCGTACTGGGCGGCGGTGTGGTACTCTTCCTGGATCATGGCGTTCATCGCGTCCACCACCGGGTCGCGCGGCGCCATCCTCCACGCGCCCAGCGCCGCGGCCGCGAGCGCCAGCCCGGCCACCCGTTTCATTCGCCCCATCATCCTCCCCTCCCGGCTTTTTCGTGTGTCCCATCAAACCTCACGCGTGCTTCTACGCGATACGGTACGCGTTCGATTCACATCAGGGGACGGGAGATGCCGGGGTGTTGATGGAAGGATGCCGCCGCCGCGCGCGTGGTGCACATCCCCTCATCCCGAAATGGGGTGGGATGACTCGAACCTCACCTGTATCGACACCCGCCGCACAAAGCGCCCGCACGAGGTCCAGGCCGGTGGAGCCTCGCGCAGTTTGCGAGGCTTCTCGTCGTTGTTGCTGCGGCTTCAGCCGCCGGTCACGGACCCCGGCCACCAGACTTTCGTTTCGGGCAAAGCGCCGGGGATGAAGGCCAGACACAGAGATCCGGCGCGGAGAACGGGCTCCGCGCCGGATCTTTCGGGGCGGCGCAGTGTCCCAGACGGGCCGCGGCAAACGTTGGATGCAGGGAGTCAGCCGGTGACCAGCACCACGGCGGCCAGCAGGGCGCCGGTCATGCAGAGCATCACGGCGCGGCCCACCCAGCGGAACTTGGTGCTGCAGATGCCGCTGACGGCGAACAGCTGCAAGGCCAGGTGGTCGAGCAGCTCCTGGCGGCTGCGCTTGTTCAGCTCGCGCACGAACTGCGCGGCCGAGCCGTGCGCCAGGATGCTTTCCCAGAACACGAACCCCTTGGGAACGCCGCGCGCCATCCGCGGGCGCATGCTCCACGAGGCGGTCAGCACGGAGCCGCCCAGCAGCACGTAGGTGACCAGGGCGGCCACGGTGCGCAGCGTCCATTCGCTGATGGGCACGGCCGCGAACGTGCGGTGCATCCCGCCGCCGTACAGCAGGCTCAGCATGGCGCCGGCCAGCACGATCACCGAGCCCGCCTTGGTGTCACTGAAGCGGACGTGCTCGTTCAGGTACTGGTTCACGTGCCACAGGTACTCCTCCATGAACTCGTCCTCCTCCACGCTGGCCGTGCGGAGGAGCGGCTGCATCAGCTCTTCGGAGAACTCGATGGTGTCGGTCTCGGTCTCGCTGACGGGCTGGAGGGGGATGGCTGCGGTGTCCATGCTGGCGACCTGCGGAAAACGGTGGAGGGATCCGGCGCGGCGGGCGTGAACCGCCGCGGGGCCGTAATCTAGTGCATCCGATGCGTTTGCGGCAGCATGCGGTACTCTTTCGGGGTGATGAACGGATGACGTGGAGCACACGGGCGGCGCGGGTGGCCGTCATCGGGTTGATGGCGGCCGGGTGCGACCTGGCCGAGGTGGCCACCGAGCCGGGCGAGGACGTGGTGGTGGTGGAGGCCGTGCTGCGCAACGACGAGCCGCTGCAGCAGGTGCTCCTCCACCGCGCGCTGCAGGGCCGCTTCAGCGGCGGCGTGCCCGGCGCCAGCGTGGTGGTGACCGGCAGCGACGGCCGCGCCCACACGCTGGAGGAGTCGGTCGGCTGCTACCGCATCGACCCGGAGTACGAGGCGAGCGACTCGCTCCAGTTCCAGGGCTCGTGCTACATCTCGCCCAGCACCGACGGGGGATGGGTGGTCCCCGGCGCCACCTACGACCTGCGGGTGGAGACCGACGACGGCCGCGTGATCCGCGGGCGGACGCACGTGCCGGGGCCGCTGGTGGTGCCGTCCATCTCCGGCACGGCCACCAACGGGCGGCCGGGGTGCTCGCTGGCGCCGGGCACCGGGTTCAACCTGACGTGGCGGCAGGCCGAAGGCGCGGCGAGCTACGTGGCCGACCTCAGCATCCGCGGGCTGCCGCACGCGCTGAACGTTCCCGCGCCCGACCCGTTCGAGCTGCGCGGGCTGGCCGTGTCCGAGAGCGACACCACCATCGCGCTCCCCCGGGAGTTCGGCGTCTTCGAGCGCTTCAACTACGACGTGGACCTGCTGAAGGCGATCGAGAACGGCTTTCCCGAGGGCGTGAGCATGTCGCTGGCGCTGGCCGCCGCCGACCGCAACTGGGTGAACAGCGTGCGCGGCGGCAACTTCAACCCCTCGGGGCTGATCCGCATCTCCACCGTCGTCGGCGACGGCGTGGGCGTGTTCGGCTCGCTGACGGTGCGGCAGTACACGATTTCCGTGAACCAGAACACGCTCGTTCGCCGCTGCGGGAAATAGCTTCCGCCGATCAGCCAGCGACATTAAACACGGAGGGCACGGAGGAGCACGGAGGCCACGGAGGAACTGCCGCATGGTGGTTCTCCGTGCCCTCCGTGGTTCTCCGTGCCCTCCGTGTTCATGAGGACTGGATCCGCCTTGCCACCCGCTCCGCCGCAGCGCACTATCCCACCATCGCCTGAACATCGTGCCACACCGCCACCCGTGACCGCACCGATGCTGCTTCGCCGCGCGCTGCTCCCGCTGCTTCCGCTCCTCCTGGCTTCCAGCACGCCCCGGCCCGCCGGCACGCGCTCCGCCGCCGCGCCGCCCGACACCACGCTGCGCTTTCCGCGGCAGTGGGAGCTGCAGCGCGGCACCATGTCGCCCACCATCGCCGCGCGGGGGATGGTGGTGACCACCGACCGCGTGGCCAGCGAGGTGGGCGCCGAGATCCTGCGCCGCAACGGCAACGCGGTGGATGCCGCGGTGGCCGTGCACTTCGCGCTGGCGGTGGTGAACCCCGAGGCCGGCAACATCGGCGGCGGGGGGTTCATGGTGGTGCGGATGGCGGACGGGACGGTGGCCGCGCTCGACTTCCGCGAGGCCGCGCCGATGAAGGCCACGCGCGACATGTACCTGACCGCCACCGGCGCGGTGAGCGACACCCTCTCGCTGGTCGGCCGCCTGGCGAGCGGCGTGCCGGGCTCGGTGGCGGGGATGTGGGAGGCGCACCGGCGCTTTGGCAAGCTTCCCTGGGCCGAGCTGGTGCAGCCGGCCATCAACCTGGCCGAGGGGATCGTGATCCACGAACGCCTCGCCGGGTCGCTGCGCCGCAACAAGGACATCGTCAACCACTACGCCGAAACGCAGCGCATCTTCGCCCCCGGCGGGAAGATGCTGCTGGTGGGCGACCGGCTGGTGCAGTCCGATCTCGCCGAGACGCTGCGCCGCATCCAGCAGCAGGGCGCCGACGGATTCTACCGCGGCCGCACCGCCGAGCTGATCGAGCAGGAGATGCAACGCGGCGGCGGCATCATCACTCGCGACGACCTGTCGCGCTACCGGGCCATCTGGCGCGACCCGATCCGCTTCACCTACCGCGGCAACACCGTCATCTCCATGCCGCCCCCGTCGTCGGGCGGGGCGACGATGGCGGAGATGCTGAAGATCCTGGAAGGGTACGACCTGAAGTCGGCGGGATTCCTGTCACCCCGCTACGTGCACCTGTTCGCCGAGGCCGCGCGGCGCGCCTATGCGGACCGCAACAGCTACCTGGCCGACCCCGACTTCGTCCCGCAGCCCACCGCGCGGATGATCTCGGCGCCGTACGTGGCCAGTCGCCGCGCCACCATCCGCCTGGACCGCGCCACGCCCAGCGCCGACGTGGCGCCGGGGCTGGGGCCCGCGCCGGGCGAGGGGCAGAACACCACGCACTACTCCATCGTGGACCAGCTGGGGAACGCGGTGGCGGTGACCACCACGCTGAATTCGCTCTACGGCAGCGGCGTGACGGTGACGGGCGCGGGCTTCCTGCTGAACAACGAGATGGACGACTTCACGTCCAAGCCCGGCGTGCCCAACCAGTTCGGCCTGGTGCAGGGCGCCGCCAACGCCATCGCCCCCGGCAAGCGCATGCTCAGCGCGATGGCGCCCACCATCATCCTGGACGGGCGCGGCCGGCTACGCGCGGTGACGGGGACGCCGGGCGGGTCCACCATCATCACCTCGATCGCGCAGATGGTGAGCAACATCGTGGACTTCGACATGGACGTGGCCACCGCCGAGCTCGCCCCGCGCCTGCACCATCAGCACCTCCCCGACACGCTGCGCTTCGAACGCCATGGGCTGGAGGATACGACGGTCGCCCGCCTGCGGCAGATGGGCCACGCCATGGCCGAGCGCGAGGGCTATCAGGGCGACGTGCAGACTATCATCGTGCTCCCCACCGGCTACGTCACCGGCGCCAGCGACCCCCGCCGCGGCGGCGCGGCCGTCGGGCTGGGCGAGGTACGGCGCGTGGTGCAGTGAAGCGTTGCGCACATGGCCACGACCACGAACCTCAACGCCGGCGTGAACCCCTACCACAACTTCCCCTTCGTGGTGAGCTGGGGCGGGCAGCCGGTGGCGGGCGTGAGCCTGGTGAGCGGGCTCGCGCGCAGCACGGAGCCGATCGGGTACCGCGAAGGCGCAGACCCCATCGCCACCCCCGTCTCACCCGGACCTTCGCAGCCGTCTCCGGTCACGCTGGAGCGCGGGGTAACGCACGACCAGGCGTTCGCATCGTGGGCGCGCAACGTGTGGAACGGAGCCGCCGGAACGCCGCCCGCGGGGGCGAACATCGTGCGCAAGGACCTGTACCTGGCGCTCTACAACGAGGCAGGGCAAAAGGTGGCTGGGTACAACCTCTACCGCTGCTGGCCCTCGGCGTTCGAAACCATGGACGCGTTCGCCGCAAGCGGCAGCGCGGTGGTGATCGAGCGGCTGGTGCTGCAGATGGATGGGTGGGAACGCGATGCCAGCGTCATCGAGCCGACCCCGGCCTACTCACTGCAGTGAGCATCGTAGAAGCCTGACCGATTCCTGACGGCTGCGGCGGATGAAGAAGCTCGGGCTTCGAGTGATTCCGCGTGCTGCGTGTCGGCCCCGAAGCCGCGGCTGACACCCTGCCCGCCTGGATCGGGGTGACGGGATGTCCGCGCGGAGCCGAGCTGTTCATCTTCTCGTCCCGCCGAGCTTGCGGCGGGCCGGGAGTGGCGGTCGAAGCTGGTGGTAGACGGACCGCACCACCTGGGCGCGGCAGAGTACTACCAGGTGATCGTTTCATCCGCCACGCCCCACCCGTACGAGGTGGTGCTGGCCTATCGCGGCCGTGCCTGGCGCTACCGCGTGGACGCGATCCCCGGCCGCGAGACGCACGTGGATGCCAAGCCCCCGCGGATGCGCCACTGCGTTGTGCCGCGCGAACCCCGGATGTGACGGCTGCGAGGACGACGGCGTGCATACCGTCATTGTCCTCCCCACCGGCTACGTCACCGCCGCCAGCGTCACCGCCGGACGGCGGCGCGCCCGTCGGCCTCGGCGAGGTGCGGCGGGTGGTGCAGTGAAGATCATTGAAGGCTGACTGAGCTCCTTTCGGCTGCAACGCATCAAGACCGAGGTTTAGGTCGCGTTCTTCTATGGCGCTGTTCGCGAACGGCGAATATACTGCACGCCCATCCTTCTTCGTCCACTCTAGAGCCGGGGTGTAGCGTGCCGATCAGTTATTACCAACTGCGCGGGCCACTTCGTAAACACAAGGGAAACATCGGAAGAAACCAAATCAGAGACGGTGATGCGACGTTCATTGTAAAGGGAGAGCAGCGGCCTCCTCCGCCTTTTATTTTGGCTCAAGAATATATCTGCGCGGAACTAGCTGGGCATATCCGCCTCCCGCTGCCGCCGCACTTCATTGCGCGGGACCATAAAGGAATTGCGTTGTTTTGCTCAATGAACCTCACTATTAGTGGTGCGTCTCCTCCACCACTTGACCGACCTGATATTGCATGCGTTGAAGAACCGGATTTGTGCACAGGCCTGATCCTGTTTGATATTTGGATGCTAAATACCGATCGACACTGGAAGAACGTGAGTTTCCAATCAGAGCGTCCGCCGCAGAGGCTTGGAATCTTTGACCACAGTCACACCCTTTTCTTTTACAACGATTGGTCCACTCGTTTCCGAGGTAGACTGGCTATCGGTGGACACGATGCACCGGGAAGCAATAGGCACGTTCTCCTTGACCACCTCCATACGTCAGATTACCTTTCCAAGTGGATCACGCGCATTGCAGAGTTTCCGAATGAATATCTGCGTGAGGTGCTTGGGAACGCAGAGGAACTCGGGTTGCCGAACTTCGTAGGCCGACAAGCCTACGACTTTCTTCGTGAGCGTCGTGACACCTTAGCGCAAATTGTGGATGACCACCGGTCCGAATTCACCGCGATCGTGGATTGGGGGATGCTATGGGGGACGTGATCTACGCAGTCGCCAAATACGTCCCAGACCTATTCCGTCAGGAGCCGCGAAACGTGGGCGTGCTCGTGGGGGACGAACATGGGATCGCTGTGCGATTTGTCGGCGAGACGCCCGATGGGCTTGATCTTCGGACAGCGCACCGCGTTCGCCAGGACGGTGCGATGTACGCGGAATGGCATGCATTCTGGCGCAGGCAGGTTGCGTTGTACAACGATCGTGCCAGTCGCGAGCCGGGAGATCCAAACGCGTTCTTTGAAAGCCTTATTGAGCACGGGGGGGATGTTTTCTCGATTTACGAGGGCGGGGAGTTTATACCGGATGAAGGCCAGCGCCTCCCCGAAATCGCAGACGAACTCTTTAATCGAGTCGTACGCACGGACGTCGAAACCAAGGCCGATAATCGCGACGGCGGGGTCGGGCGAACTCCTTCGCAACTTTTCAAGGAGGTTAGAGGTGCCTTCCGCAAACTGGGTATCCTCTCCACCGAGAACTACGTCGGTGGAACTGTTCCGCCGAGCGATGGCTTCATCCGCGCGCGGTATCCTGTAAAGGGAACTGAGGCGTTATTCCGCCCGAACTTCGTCCAGCGGAATGGAAATCTCGCCGTGATGGAGAATGTTGACTACTCCCTTACAGATGCTGACCGCGCTACGGAACATGCGCTCTACACCGCGTCCATGCTCGCGGATGTGCGCTCCGCGAACGAAGCTGTTGTCCCTATAGACCTGATCGTGATTGTCCATTCCGTTGCTGGGATGAACGAAAACGCTCAGAAAGCTGGGCGTGCGGCTATCGAACGGGTTGGAGGTGTGCGTCAGGTGCTCTGGAACAATTCGGAGGACAAAGAGCGATTCTTACACGAGCGGGAACGTGCGGCGAGGCACTAATGTCCCTCCCGCACGCGATTCACGGGAAAGAGCGCCATCTCGTAAACGCGAGGCTGCCACGACCTCTATAGCACGTCCAGCGCCTCCGCCGTCCATGTCGGCAGCTGCCGCCCGGTGCGCACGTACGCCTCGCGCGTCGCACGCGCGATCGCCGCGCGCACTTCGCGCACGTTTTTGCGATGCGCCCACCGCGCGAGCACACCGACCACGACGGTCTCCGGCACGACCATCGGCGTCGGCTTTCCCTCGCACCAGCGCGATACCGCCTCCCAATCCTCGTTGCTCAGATCCGCGCCGTCGAGAAAGCCGCGCAGGCGCCGCCGCGACATCTTCAACTCCGCCGCGATCTGCGAGTGAGGCGTGCCCGTCAGCACTGTGTGCGCGCGGATGATCTCGCGCATCTCAGCCAGGTGAAGCTCGTCGAGCAGGATGTCACCCGCCCAGCGCTCCCACAGTTCTAGATGGAGTGCATTTTGTTTATGCGTATGATCCAACGTTGCGGAGCAGTGTCTCGGCCGACGAAACCACGTCGTGCTGCTCGGTGCGGGTCGCTGACTGCAGCGATTCCGTGAGGCACTCCTTCGCAAGGCTCAACTCACCCAGGTGGATGGCGCCGCGTGCGACGTGGAGGAGTGCTGGCGCCAGTTGCGGCCACTCGACGGGAGCCGTGCCTCGGAGATTATTGAACCGGACAACGAGCGCATCGAAGGTCGAACGCTCACGCGCCCCCGCGGCCGCTCGGGCAGCCGTGCTCAGCGCAAGCAGCAGAAGATGCGGCTCATCGCTGAAGTGATGCTCCACCAGCGGAAGGAGTACGGTCAGCGCGTGCGGGTAATCGCCACGCTCAATCCAGTAGAGCGCGAGGTCGTGAGCAAACCGCGATAGTCGCGGGTGCTTCCGTCCGTAGTGACGCGATGCGGCGGCGGCGTTTGCGTGCGCAATCGAGTGGTTGCCCATTGCGGCTCCCACTACGAACAGGTCGTGATGTACTTCTCCCCGGTGCTCGGTCAGGTGCTTCTTCCTGGACACTCGAAGTGCATTCAACAGTTTCCGATGGGCATCCTGGTATCTGCCATGGTGAAGTGCCATTCCCGCGTACGACAGCAGCGCTCTTACCTTGGTCGGCCAATCCTTTTCTCGGGTGGCCGCTGCGTGTGCGATGCGAAACCACGTTCCCGCGTCGCGCACATGGCCGCGCGCCCGAAACATCGCGCCAGCCGTCCACGCGTGGCGGGAGTCGTTGGCGACGCCGGCGGCCAGAGCGAAGTAGCTGAGAGCTGTCTCCACACGTTGTTGCCCGGTGGCCCACTCTGCCACCGCCAGACATGCGAACGCAATCGTGGAGTCACGCGGCTTGGCCCCGGAAATTTCAGCGATGATCGTGACCAGCGCACAGGCGGGTAGATCGGATACATCCTGTTTCTCGACGATCTGGAATGTCAGCGACTCGAGGTCAGCCGTATCGTAAAGACGAGGGCGGGCATCCTCCTCCGCCGCGACCCAAAAGGCGACGATGCGGAAGACCTGCCACAGATGGTAAACCATCGGCTCTCCAGCCGCGACCAGCTCCGACAACATCGAGCTCCCGGCCGGTTCAGGCCCACGCGTGGACCAGGCGAACGACTCCCGTGGGCTCGGTGTCATGTGTCCGAACATCATCAAGTCTCAGGGAAGGGAGAGGGGTCAAATGACGCATGTGCGCAAAGTAATCCCACCTCGCAAGTAAATCATCCATTCTA
>DASSJS010000059.1:0-27620 GCA_035691085.1 Longimicrobium sp. | reverse complement strand
AGCGTTCCGCGTCGCCGGGGCCGCGCGTCTCCACCACGTCGAAGGGCGCGCGGCGGACGGCGAAGGCGCCCGCCAGCAGGCGCAGCACCCGGTTGGTGTCGGCCTGGCCGGCCACCGGGTTCAGCACCACCAGGTTGCGGCCGGCGTACGGCCGGGGCGGGTCCGGCTCCAGCACCGAGGTCGGGTCCAAAGTGGCTAGCGGATGATCCATTCGTCGCGCTTGGGCTCGCGGCTCTCCCATTCCTGCCGGGCCTGCTCGTAGCCGCCGCGGCCCATGATGCCGTACGTCAACTGTTTACCCAGCTCCACCCCCGGCTGGTCCATCGGGTCGATCCCGTAGAAGAAGCCGCTGTACACCGTGGCGATCTGCAGCAGCATGAACAGCTCGCCGATGGCGTGCGCGTCCACCCGCGGCAGCTCGATGGTCATGTTCATCCGCCCGCGCTTGGCCAGCGCCGCTTCGGTCGCCAGCCGCTCGGTCTCCAGCAGCTCGTTCAGCGTGTGGCCGCCCAGGTACCCCAGCTCCGCCAGGTCCTCGTGCAGCCTGGGGATGGTGATGTCCACGTCGTGGTCGCGGACGGCCAGGAAGGTGATCGTCTTGTCGAACGGCCCCTCCACGTACTCCTGCACCTGAGAGTGCTGGTCGGTGGCCCCCAGCGCCTTCACCGGCGTGGGGCCGGTGAACACGTCCTTCCCGTCGCGGCTCTTCTGCTTGCCGAGCGACTCGGCCCAGAGCTGGCGGAACCAGTCGGCCACGTCCTTGAGCGGGTCGCTGTAGGGCATCATCACGTGCACGTTGGCGCCCTTCTCGGTGTCGGCCAGGTACTGCAGCGCGGCGAAGAGCGCGGCCGGGTTCTCTCGCAGCTCGTCCGTCTCGCAGCGCTCCACCATCGCCCGGGCGCCGGCCAGCAGCGCCGCCACGTCGATCCCCACCATCGCCGCGGGGAGGAGGCCCACGGCGGAGAGGACCGAGAAGCGGCCGCCCACCGTGGGCGGAATCGGGAGCGTGGGGATCCCCTCGGCGTCGGCGATCTGGCGCAGCACGCCCTTCTGGGGATCCGTCGTGAACAGCAGGTGCCGCACGTACCCGTCGCCCAGCTCCTTCTGCAGCCGCTCGCGGATGATCAGGTACTGGCTCATCGTCTCGGCCGTGCCGCCGCTCTTGGAAACCACGTTGAAGAGCGTGCGGCGCACGTCGAGCCGGTCCAGGAACGGCGCGATGGTGGCCGGGTCGATGTTGTCGAGCACGTAGAGCCGCGGAAAGAACTCGCGGTCGTCGTCGTCCAGCTCGTTCCAGAACGGGTGCAGCAGCGCGGTTCGCAGCGCGATGGTCCCCAGCGCGCTTCCGCCGATCCCCAGGACCACGATGGTGCTGAAGGTTTGCCCCACGCCCTGGGCGAACTGCTCGATGTCCTTCAGCGTCTGCGATTCGTCCACCAGCGCGTAGAAGCCCAGCTCGCCGGACTGGCGGCGCTCCCGCGCGTCGGCGTGCGCCTGGCGGAAGCGATCGGCCATGGCGTCGAGCCGCGCCGGGTCGATGCCGTGGCCGCCGCCCAGGCTGGGCGCCAGCATGTTGTTGAAATCCAGGACGATCCGGTCGCCGGCCATCGCACCCCTCTCGTTCTGTGGCGTTTCGGACAACTCGTGGCGCGAGCAGTTCACTCTCGCACTTTCGCACTCTCGGACTTTCGCACTGCGGTTGGGCGTGCCCCTCCGCCGCGCTCCGGGCCGCGCACCTCCGCACGCATCGGGCGGGGACAATCTACAACGCGAGCGAGCCCCCCGAACCCCGGGCGGCCCGTCGGGCGAAAACTTGGCTCCGGCAATGCCCGCGCCGCCAGCCACCCCACGGTTTTTAAGATGAAGGGCAGTCCACCCGCCAGCCCGGCTGACAGGCGGCTGAAGCCGCGGCAACCACCACGAGAAGCCTCGCAAACCGCGCGAGGCTCCAACAGCTTGGACCTCCGCGCCGATTTTCATCCCAACTCGCCTACTCCTCCGCCAGCACGATCACCCGGTCGTCGGGCTCGAAGCTCACCATCTCGCCCTTTTTCGGGTTCAGCTTCACGCCGTACGAGGCGGCGGTGTCGAACGCGCGCGAGGTGATGCGGTAGCCGAGCGCGACCTGCCCCTGCCGCCGCGCGGACTCGAGGACGGTGTAGAAATTAACCGGCCTGCCCAGCTCCACGTAGTCGCCCGCGGGCTTCAGGTAGATCTCCGAGCCCTCGGGGTCGAACAGGTCGCGGAACACCCGGGCCAGCTCCTTGTTCTCGGAGATCTGCGAGAGCATCAGGCTCACAAGGTTGTCGCTGACGATGAAGTCGTCGGCGCGGGTGACCTGCGCCAGCTCGCGGTTGCGGATGTCGAGCATCTCGCTGACGATGGCGAAGTCCTTCCCCAGCCGGTCCTGCAGGTCGCGCAGGTGCAGCAGGGTGATCAGCGTGCGCGCGTCGGCCTGCTGCACCGCGCCGGCCGCGTCGTGCCCGTTGCCGTTCCCCGCCCCGTCGGCGTTGCTCAGCACAATGATGTGGTCGTACCCGTCCACCTCCAGCGCATCCAGGGTGCGCCGGTCGGTGGTGTCGCCCCGGCGGAGGGTGACGGCGAGGTTGGCGAGCTGGCGGTCGCCCATGCGCTGCGCGTCCTCGCGCGCCTGCGCCACCTCGTCGCCATCGCCGACCACGAGGACGGTGGACCCGGGCCCCACGTACGCGTCCAGCTCGCCGATGATGGCGCCGGCGCGGTCGTTCCACCCCAGGATCAGCGTGCGCTCCGGCGCCTTCTCGGCCGGCACGGGCAAGCGGATGGCGCCCTCGTCCACCGCGCCCGCGCCGTTCTTCGACAGCCGGATGGTGTCGTCGTCCTCGCTGATGGCGATCACCCGGTCATCGGCGCCCAGCCGCGTCTCCGGCGGCGGGTTCAGGCGGATGGAGCCGTCGGCGAAGCGCAGCCCCATCAGCGCCGAGTCCTCGTACGCCGCGGCCGCCTCGGCGAAGGTCTTCCCGGCCAGCGACGGCTCGTGCTTGAAGTAGATCTCGTCGCCGCCGTACTCCATCAGCTCCGTGTACGCCACCGAGAGCCCGCTCTGCCGGCAGGTCTGCGCCGTCACCCGGGCGATCAGCTCGCCGGCCAGCACCACCTCCACCTCGTCGCCGCCCACCATCCGCGCCACGTCGGCGTTCCTGGGGTCGCGGATCACGGTGACGATGTGATACGGCTCCTTGCGCCGCCCCGGGTTGTTGGTGAGCGCCAGGATGGCCTTGATCACGTACGCGTCGGGATCGTCGGTCTCGGGCGGGAGCACGATGATGGAGCGCGCGGCGTGCGGGTTGACGATCTCCAGGTCGGCCAGGTCGATGGGCGTGCCGTTGCGGCACACGATGTGGGTGCGGCCGGTGTCGCCCGCGCGCGCGGCGATCTCGTCCTGCATCTCCACCGCGTCCATCTCGGCCAGGATGGCGATGCACGAGCGGCGCTGGTTGGCGTTGGCCTGCGCCAGCTCCGAGATCACCGTGAAGATCTGCGACGACCACCCCAGGATCACCGTGTGCCCCTGCTCGGCCACGAACGAGCGCCCCTTCCGCAGCTCGTCGAGCTTCCCCTCGATCCCCGTGGTGAGAATGCCGATCAGCGTGCTGACCACGAAGATGCCCCCCAGCGTCACCGCCAGCATGGCGAACAGGAAGGGCCACGGCCCCGTGTCGCCGCCCATGGTCCCCGAGTCGAGCGTGCGCATCAGCCCGGCCCAGGTCACCTCCCAGAAGCCGCGGTGGTCCGGGTCCACCCCGCTGAAGACGACGACGGCGGAGATGAGCGCCACCAGCAGCGCCGACACGATGAACAGCCACAGGATCAGCGCGGCCGGGCCGCGCGCCATGGTGTTGTCGAACCAGTAGCGCAGGCGCTGGCGGAGAGAGATGGCGTGGCTCATGGAAAGGATGGTGACCGGGTGGGGAATGGACGGCGGGAGACGGGCGCCGCGGCGCGGCACCCGCGTGATTCGGGATGGATCGATGCCGGATCGGCCGGTTCGTCGCGCCGGTGGGAGCGGGGACGAACGCGGTGCGTGCAATCCTACGCGCGTGCGGCGGTTGGGGCAAAGTTTCCCGAGCCGACGGGCTGGATCGATACTGGAAACCCTGCCGGCTTCCAGCTCCTGAGTCCTGAGTGCAGAACCGCGCCGAGTATGATCATCCGGAAACTCAGCACTCAGGACTGAATAGAAAGACCGCCCGCCAGTCTCGCTCACCGGCGGCTGAAGCCGCAGCAACCACTACGAGAAGCCTCGCAAACCGCGCGAGGCTCCAACCGCCTGCACCTCGTGCGGCCACCATCCTCCGTGATCGCGCGCAGCGCGGTGAACGATCAGCACCCAGCACCCAGCACCCAGCACCCAGCACCCAGCACGCAGCACTATTTTCCCTAGACCTCCACCTCCAGCCCGTCGTGGGCGGCGAACACGCCGGAGGGGAGGCGGCGCTCAAGCTCGGCGGCGCTGGTGCGGTGGCTCAGGTGGGTGAGGTAGGTGCGCTCGGCGCCCAGGCGGGCCGCGGTCTCGCACGCCTCCTCCACGCTGAAGTGGGTGGGGTGCGGCGTGTCGAACCAGAGCGCGTTCAGCACCAGCGTGCGCACGCCGGCCAGCGCGGCCTCGGTGCGCTCGGGGAGGCGCTTGGCGTCGGTGATGTAGCCCAGGTCGCCGCAGCGGAAGCCGTGCACCTTGGCGTACCCGTGCGGCACGGGGACGGGAAGGAGCTCGAACCCGGCCAGGCTCACCGGCTCGTAGCTGCGATAGTAGTGCAGCTCGGCCTCGGGCTTGGAGGTTCCCTCGATGGGGCGGATGCTGGCGTCGAACACGTAGGCGAAGCGCGACGCCAGCACCGCCGCGTCGCCCTCGTGCGCCCACACGGGAAGCGCGTGCCCGGTGCGCTCGCTGAACACGCGCAGGTCGTCCACGCCGTGCACGTGGTCGGCATGGGTGTGCGTGTAATACACCGCGTCCACCTCGCGCACGCCGGCGGCGACGAGTTGCAGGCGCAGCTCGGGCGGCGTGTCCACCAGCAGCCGCCGGCCGCCCTCCTCCAGCAGCGCGGCGTGGCGCATCCGCTTGTCGCGCGGGTCGTCGGAGTGGCACACGGCGCACCGGCACCCGATCACCGGCACGCCGAACGAGGTTCCCGTGCCCAGGAAGCGCAGCTTCACGGGAACGGCAGGGAACAGGGAACAGGGAACAGGGAACAGCAAGCAACAGCGGGGGAAGAGCGGCGCGCCGTCCACACCCCGCAAAAGCCTTGGGCACGCGCGAACGGTCGCATCCGCGCGGAGCCCGCAGGCTGTTCCCTGTTCCCTGTTCCCTGTTCCCTCGCCCTCAAACGACCTCCACCTGCAGCAGGTTCGTGGTCCCCGGCACGTGCATGGGGTAGCCGGCGGTCACCACCATCCGCTCGCCGGGGCGCGCCAGGCCGCGCTTCACCGCCTCCTCGCGGCCGCACGTCAGGTTCTCCTCGAAGCTGGAGCCGGGGGCGCACATGATGGGGATCACGCCCCAGACCAGGGCCAGCTGGTTGTAGGTGCGCGCCGAGTCGGTGAGCGCCAGGATCGGCACCGGCGGGCGGAAGGAGCTCACCGCGCGGGCCGTGCTGCCGCTGCTGGTGAAGGTGAGGATCACCGGCGCCCCCATCCGCCGCACCGCCTCCACCGTGGCCCCGGCGATGGCGCGCGCCGTGGTGATCTCGCCGTCGTGCCGCTCCAGGGGAAAGTCGTAGTGCGGGCCGCCTTCCAGGATGTGCGAGTTCTCGATCTCGGCGGCGATGCGGGCCATGGCCTGCACGGCCTGCACGGGAAAGCGCCCCGTGGCCGTCTCGGCGGAGAGCATCACCGCGTCGGTGCCGTCGATGATGGCGTTGGCCACGTCGCTCGCCTCGGCGCGCGTGGGGCGCGGGTTCTCGATCATGCTCTCCAGCATCTGCGTGGCCGTGATCACAGGGCGGCTGGAGACGTTGCACAGCTGGATCATCCGCTTCTGCGCCAGCGGCACCTGCTCGAAGGGGAGCTCCACGCCCAGGTCGCCGCGCGCCACCATGGCCGCGGAGCTCGCGTCCACGATGTTCTGCAGGTTCTTGAGGGCCAGCCCCTTCTCCACCTTCACCACCACCAGCGGCCCGCCCTCGGGGATGCGCCGCGCCAGGTCGAGCACGTCTTCGGGCGAGCGGACGAAGGAGAGGGCGATGTAGTCCACCTCCTGCTCCAGGGCGAACTCCAGGTCGCGCAGGTCCTTGGGCGTGAGCGAGGGAACGCTGATGCGCGTGGTGGGAAGGTTGATCCCCTTGCTGCTGGTCAGCTCGCCGCCGTGGATCACCCGCATCTTCACGCGCGGGGGCTCCACGTCTTCCACGATCAGCTCCATCAGCCCGTCGGCCAGCAGCACCACCTCGCCCACCTCCACGTCCTGCGCCAGCTCGGCGAAGGTGGTGGGGAGCTCGCCGGGGCGGTGCTCCCCCTCGGGGGCGAACACGATGCTGTCGCCCGGGGCCAGCTGCACCGGCTCGGGGAGCACGCCCACGCGGATCTTGGGCCCCTGCAGGTCACCCAGCACGGCGATCGGCCGCCGGGCGCGGCGCGAGGCCTCCCGCACGTTGCGGATGGTCTCGGCGTGCCGGGCCAGGTCGCCGTGGGAGAAGTTGATGCGGGCCACGTCCATCCCGGCGTCGATCAGCGAATCGATGCGCTCGGGTGACCAGGAGCTGGGGCCCAGCGTGCAGACGATCTTGGTGCGTCGAACCATCGGTCCTTCCAGGTGCGGCGGTGTGGGCCGCGGGCGGGCAAGGAATGGACCGGGCAGCCTCGTTCGCCGCGGCCCGGCGACAAACTGCCCCCTGCCGCGCGCGGGCGGCAAGGGGCAGCGTCACATTTGTTAGCCCGGCCGACAATTCGAATCGCGTCAGCTCCGCCGCTGCGGGCAAGCCGCCGCGGATACCGCTCAGGCCGCGGGCCGATCGCGCTTACGGCGCGGCGGCGGCAGAACCAGGCGGTCGCCGAACTTCTTCTGATAATCGTCCAGGTATTCGCCATACTTCCGCACATCGTTCCCGAAGCGATCCGCGATCTGTTCGCGAACACGCCGTACTTCCTCGATCACTTCCTCGGGTTCGGTCATCGGAATGTCTCCAGGTGTTCTCGCGGCGTCACGACCAGCGGAACGCGCAACCCGAGCGGTTCCGCGATGCGCATGAGGTGAGCGGCCTTGTTCGGGTTGGCCAGGTGCTTACGATCCCACGTCACCAGGACTTCGCAACCGTGATGCATCGCGAGCGCCAGATGCACCGCATCCAGTGAAGGAAACGCCGGCATCGCCCTGTGCCCGATCAGATACTCCACCGTCTCGTCCACCTCGGGCGTTCGGCCCAGGACAGGGAGTCCGGCTAGCAGCTTCAGGCGCAAGACGGTTTCCGGTCCGGGCCCCGCCTCGAGTTCGTCAAGCACCACCACCCCCGTCAGCAGCTCGCACCGCACACGCGCATGCGCCCACCATGCACGCGTGATCTCCCGCTCCGCGATCATGTGCGGCGACGTCCGCGACGTATGATAGTAACTCGCGATCGTTGTTTCTACATAGACGCTTGGCCGTTCCATCCACTCATTCTAATCGCCCTCCGCCGTAAAATCAACAAAGTGGACAACATTGGACAAGCTGGGCAGAATGGACGGCTCACATGTAGATGGTGAAGCGGGTCCGGCCGCTTCAGGTGCGGCGCTCCGCGAGCGCCGTCCGCAGCGCGGCGAGGCCGTAGGCGAGGCGCGACTTGACGGTGCCGGGGGAGAGCTCGAGCGCTTCGGCAATCTCGACGAGCGTGAGCTCGTCCAGGTAGTGCATGCGGAGGACGAGCTGGCTGGCGGGGGAGACGGAATCGAGGGCGGCGGGGAGCGCGGCGACCAGCTCAGGCTCGAAGCGCGGCTCCGGCTGGGCGGCGGGAATGGCGTCGAGCGCATCATCGCGCAGCGCGTCGGCCCAGCGGTGCTCGCGCTGGGCGCGGCGGACGGCGGCGCGCGTGGCGATGCGGTACGCCCAGGCGCGGAACCAGCGCGGGTCGCGCAAGCCGCGCAGCTTGCGGCAGACGGCCAGCAGCGTCTCCTGCAGCACGTCCTCCGCCGTGTGCGCATCGGCGACGATGGTGAGGACGTGGCGGTACAGCGGCTCCTGCAGCGCCCGCAGGAGCTGGTCGAGCGCATGCCGGTCGCCGTGCTGCGCCCGCGCCACCACCACGGGCGAGCGCAGCACGTCCGGCGCATGCGCCGGGTCGAACACCGAGGCCGCGGGGCCGCCGGCGGCTTCCATTTGGCGCTACCGCGCGGGGACGGGGTCCATCGCGGCCAGCACGCGCCCCACGCTGCGGGTCACGTGGCCGGCCAGCGCGATCACCGCCAGCACCACGATGGTGTAGCTCAGCACCGAGAAGACGAAGAGCAGCTTCTCCACCCGGTTGTGCCAGTCGACCACCTGGATGGCGATGGCGAACAGCACCAGTTCCACCGCCGCCCCCGCGTAGATCGACATGCGCACCAGCCGGTCGGCGCGCTCCATCCGCGTCAGCACGCTCTCGCGGATCGTATCCAGGTTCGTGGCAGGCATGATTGTCATCTCCCGTGGATGGATGATTTCAGCCGTGTTGCGCTCAGCGGATGTGCCCCGAGAACAGCATCCAGCCGATCATCACCGCCTCGGCCAGCGCGAACGCCAGCACTACGGTTTTCACGGTGAGCCGGGGGCGGTGGTTTGCGGCGCGGTTCATATCCAGCTGTGCGGGTGTGTGCATCGTCGTTCTCCAGGTTGATCGTGGCCGCCAAGCGCGAATCGCGTGGCTTCGCGACCCAATAGAGGCCCGGTGCGGCGGAAAGGTTCGGTCCGCGGCGGTACGGGCGCCCTGCCCTCGCTTCGAGCGAATTGTCGTTGAACGAGCGGCGGCCCGGAGCATCGAGGTCAGCTCGGCAGAAAGCTGGGAGGTTCTAGACTCTAGATCCGCCTCACGATGCGTCCCGCAAAAGTTCATGCGTTGTCTTCGACAACTTTTTGTTTTGCATGACTCAGTGTTCCACACTATTGTGTGAAAACGATCGTGCCTGAATTTCTATTCTTCGGAGGGGTGACATGATGGGGAAGCGATCCATTCAAATTTTCGCAGCGGTTTTGCTCACTTCCCTCATCTCGTGCAATTGGATTACCGGAACTGATAAAAAGAAACAATTTCTCCTCACTATCTCAGTCACCGGTAGCGGGGCGGGTACGATCACCTCCAGCCCGGCGGGTGTAGCCTGTAGCTACACTGGCACCGCGGTCGCGGGAACGTGTAGCGCCAAATTTGTTCGCGGGACTGCGGTTAGCCTGACCGTCAATCCGGTTGGCGGCCACACCTTCGCTGGGTGGTCAGGTGGCTGCTCCGGGACCGGGGGCTGTGTCGTCACGATGAGCCAGGCACGAGCCGTGACCGCGACTTTCACGGCTCCGATCCCCACGCATCAGCTGACGGTGACTGGTGGCGGCACGGGCAGCGGCAGCGTCACATCGAGCCCAAGCGGGATCGGCTGCACCATCACCGGAGGAACCGCGACCAGCACCTGTGCTGCGTCTTACACCAGCGGTTCGGTGGTTACTCTGACAGCCACGCCTGCGGGTGGCAACGCGTTCGCTGGCTGGTCGGGTAGCTGCACGGGCACGGGAACCTGCCAGGTCACGATGAACTTGGCCCACTCGGTGACCGCGACCTTCACTCCGCTTTCTGTGTTGACGGTGACCGGTGGCGGTACAGGCAGCGGAACCGTCACGTCGAGCCCAGGTGGGATTAGCTGCACCATCAGCGGAGGGAGCGCGAGCGGCACCTGTGCTGCGTCGTTCAGCGCCGGCACACTGGTCACGTTGACCCCGACCGCGGCAAGCGGCGGTAATACGTTCGCTGGGTGGTCGGGTGCCTGCACCGGTACCGGAACCTGCCAGGTCACGATGAACCTAGCGCAATCGGTGACCGCGGCCTTCACTCCGCCTTCCCAGTTGACGGTAATCGGTGGCGGCACTGGCAGCGGAACCGTCACGTCGAGCCCAGGTGGGATCAACTGCACCATCAGCGGAGGGAGCGCGAGCGGCACCTGTACTGCGTCGTTCGCCGCCGGCACACTGGTCACATTGAACCCGACCGCGGCAGGCCCTAACGCGTTCGCCGGGTGGTCGGGTGACTGCACCGGTACCGGAACCTGCCAAGTCACGATGATCCGGACGCGAAGCGTTACGGCCGCTTTCACGGCGCTGGTCTCCAGCCAGCGCATCGCGGTACCCGCGTACTTCCAGAACTGGAGCGGGTTGCTTCCCAGCGTGCCGACTGCGAAGGTAATCGTTGTAAATCCCAACAATGGGCGTGTCAGCACGGATCCCTACGATTATACGGCGCAGATCCGCCAGGCGGAGGCGAACGGGGCTGAGGTGTATGGCTACGTCTACACCAAGTATGCCAACACCAAGATCGATTCCCTCCGCAACCCCAACGGCGCGAAAGACCGAATGGTTGACTCGGTCAAAGCCAACATCGACGAGTACTACCGTCGCTACCCCGCACTTACCGGGATCTTTATTGATGAGGTGACCGATACGTGTGGCGCCGTTGGATCTTATTACAAGCCCATCGCCGACCACATCCGGAGTCACGGCGGAAAGGTGATCCTCAATCCAGGAGGAGCCGTCCCCACATGCTACCGTGACTTGGCCGATATCGTTATCACCTTCGAGAACACGTTCGACACGTACAAGAACCGATGGTCGACCGTGAACCGCGGCTGGGAAACGAACACCTTCTCCAATCGTATCTGGCATATCGTGCACACAGCGAGCTCAGCCGAGTTGAGTGAAGCACTCATGCTCAGCCGATTGCGTAGCGCGGGGTTCATCTACATAACGGATCGTACGTTCGACATGTTGCCTTCGTACTTCAGCACCGAGGTTGCCAACGTCCGTGCTTACGGCTCACCGTAGCCCGAGTCGATGGCTCGCCGGAAACATTTGACGACCTCGCTCCGCGTTTCCTTGCGCGGCGTAAGATGCGGACAGAGCGGTTGGCGGTTGGCGAATACGACGGCGGCGGCCCGGAGTGCCCGGACCGCCGCTCGTTTGGGTTCACCGACGCGCCGGCAACTTCACGGCGAAGTGTCGGGGGTGTCCGTCTCGTCCTCCGCCAAATCCTTCAGGCGCAGGCGCAGGAAGTCGTCCAGGCTGTCGTCGGGGACGTTGTACAGGTCGGCCAGGAAGCGGCGCGTCTCGGCCTCGTTGTGGTAGAGCTGGTGCAGCAGCGCGTCCAGGCGCTCCAGCGGCACCCGCATGCGGCCGGCGGCGCCAGCGATGCGCTCGTACGCCTCGCGCCGGGCCTGCCGCTCGTCGTCGCTCTCGTTCTCGAACCAGGGCTCACGCACAAGCATCTCCCCTCTCCCGTTCCCTCAGGTCCGCGCCCACTGCCCGTACAGCGGGAAGCGGCCGCACATCTCGCGCACCTCGCCGCGCACCGCATCCGCCACCTGCTCGTCGTCGGGCTTCGCGATCACGCGCTCGATCAGCCCGGCGATGGCCCGCATCTCGTCCACGCCGAACCCGCGGGTGGTGAGCGCCGGGGTGCCGATGCGGATCCCCGAGGTGACGAACGGCGACTCGGTCTCGCCCGGCACGGTGTTCTTGTTGACGGTGATCCCCGCGTGGTCCAGCGACTTCTCGGCCACCTTGCCGGTCACGCCCTTGTTGCGCAGGTCCACCAGCATCAGGTGGTTGTCGGTGCCGCCGGAGACCAGGTTGAAGCCGCGCTCCATCAGCGCCTCGGCCAGCGCGCGGGCGTTGGCGACCACGCGGCCGCTGTAGTCGGTGAAATCCGGCCGCAGCGCCTCGCCGAAAGCCACGGCCTTGGCGGCGATCACGTGCATCAGCGGGCCGCCCTGCGTGCCGGGGAACACCTGCTTGTCGATGGCCTTGCCGTGCTCTTCCTTCGACATGATCAGCCCGCCGCGGGGCCCGCGCAGCGTCTTGTGCGTGGTGGACGTGACCACGTCGGCGTGAGGCACGGGCGACGGGTGGTGCCCCGTGGCGACCAGCCCGGCGAAGTGCGCCATGTCCACGAACAGCCTGGCGCCGCACTCACGCGCGATCTCGGCGAAGGTCTCGAAGTCGATGATGCGCGGGTAGGCGCTGGCGCCGGCCACGATCACCTTCGGCTTCACCTTCACCGCCTGGTCGCGCAGCGCGCCGTAGTCGATGCGGTGGTCGTCGGGGCGTACGCCGTAGGCCACTACGTTGAACAGCTTGCCGCTGAAGTTGACCGGCGAGCCGTGAGTGAGGTGGCCGCCCTCGGACAGGTTCATCCCCAGGATGGTGTCGCCCGGCTCGGCGAGGGCGAAGTAGGCGGCCATGTTGGCCTGCGCGCCCGAGTGCGGCTGCACGTTGCAGTGGTCGGCGCCGAAGAGCTGGGTCAGGCGCTCCTGCGCCAGCCGCTCCACCTGGTCCACCACCTCGCAGCCGCCGTAGTAGCGCTTGCCGGGGA
The DNA here is from genome assembly GCA_035691085.1 of Longimicrobium sp. Classification (GTDB taxonomy): domain Bacteria; phylum Gemmatimonadota; class Gemmatimonadetes; order Longimicrobiales; family Longimicrobiaceae; genus Longimicrobium. The sequence goes on along the minus strand of DASSJS010000059.1, from coordinate 15,066 downwards.
GGCCCTCGGCGTACTTGTTGGTGAGCACCGTGCCCATCGCCTGGATCACCGCGTGCGAGGCGAAGTTCTCGCTGGCGATCATCTCCAGCTGGTGCTCCTGCCGGTCGGCCTCGGCCACCAGCAGCCGGTGGATTTCGGGATCTGCCTGCTTCACGGCTTCCATCTATCGGACCTCGCGAGCGTCGGTCGTCGGGGTGATTTCGGACGGCGGGAAGGTAACCAGACGGGTGCGATGGGGCGAGGGTGGGGGGGGCTGAGTGCTGAGTGCTGAGTGCTGAGTGCTGAGTGCTGAGTGCTGAGTGCTGAGTGCGAGGTGCGAGGTGCGAGGTGCGAGGTGCGAGGTGCGAGGTGCGCCGGGAGATGAACGGCGGCGGGGCGGCCGGATTGCTCCGGACGCCCCGCGTCCTGGTCACCGCATGAGGAACCGCTTGATGATCAGAACGCGAACTTCATCTTGCGGCGGGTGGGCTCCATCGCCTCCATCAGCATCTGGATGTCGAAGCCTTCCTTGCGGATGCGCAGGTCGTAGTACAGCACGGTGCCCACCACGGCCGGGAAGGGCGCCAGCAGCGCGACCAGCACCTGCACCAGCATCAGCGACGTCACCGACGGGCCGAAGAGCACGGTAAGCACGACCCCGCCGCCGAAGAGCCCCAGGTACTGCATCAGCACCGTCAGGCCCAGGGTGAAGGCGATCCGTCCCCAGTTCTGCTTCGACAGCGCGCGGCTCCGGTCGAACGACTCCGACGCCGACGCACCCTCCAGCATCACCACGATCGGCATGGCGAAGGTGACGATCATCGCGATGATCCCGGGGATCACCAGCAGCAGGAGCCCGAAAATGAGCAGGAAGCCACGTATCCAGGCGGCGCTCCAGATGCTGCCGAATCGCTCGCCCACCCGCCGCAGCACGTCGCCCGTCTCGATGCTTCGGCCCAGGTAGGCCTCCGACACGACCACCACGGTGGCGGCCGTCACATAGTTCCCCATCAGGCCCTGGACGAGGTCGACCACGCGCTGCGCCTCGGTACCGGCCAGGAAGAACTGCAGCACCAGCGCGGGCGACGCGAGCACCAGAGCCAACACGGCAAGCTGGCCGTAGTTGCCACGGATCATCTGGAATCCGGCGTCGAGCACTTCGGGCACGGTGCGAGACCGGAAGGCGGGAGCTTCCATCGGTGGGTTTTCTCCGGGAGGAGGATCAAATTGGCGTGAACCACGCGGAAAAATTTGGCGCCGCGCCCGCGACCGCGCAACCCGGCTGGCGGCCCGCCGGCGCCGAACGAAGCCCCGTCCCCATGCACGGCGGGGCGGCCGAATGTCTCGCCGCCCCGGTTCGTTCACTCCCCGAACGACGCCCGGGAGGATCAGTAGGCTGGCGCCGGCGTCTCGGTGGCGGACGCGGGGCCCATCGCCTCCATCAGCGCCTGGATGTCGAAGCCTTCCTTGCGGATGCGCAGGTCGTAGTACATCAGCGTGGCGACCACCGCGGGGAATGGGGCCAGGAGCACGGTGACCACGTTCCCGGCCATGTCGGCCATCCACGGCGAGAGCGGGCGGGCCAGGCTGAACAGCAGCCCCGTGCCGAACTGCGCGATCCCCACCAGGAGCGACGCCAGCAGCATCGACCCGGCGATGCGCCCCCAGTGCTCGCCCGCCAGCTTCTGGCTGCGGTCGAAGGCATCGACGGGGCCGGCGTTTTCCAGCATCACCACCACGGGCATGGCGAACAGGGCCACGGCAAGGTAGATCCCCGGCACCACGCACAGGAGCATGCCGGCCCCGATGGCCAGGATCTGCAGCATCGCCGCGCCGAAGATGGGCCAGAACCGCGAGAACACGCGCCGGTACACCTCATTGGGGTCGCTGGCCCGCCCCAGGTACACGTTGGATACGATCACCACCGCCGCGGCGGTCACGTAGTTCAGCAAGAACGTCTGCAGCAACAGCGCCGCAGGGCGAGCCACGTCCGCGAGCAGGAAATTCAGCACCAGCGCGGGCGACACCAGCACCAGCGTGGCGAAGGCCAGCTCGGCGTACCGGGCGCGCACCACCTGGAAGGCGGTGTCGAGCAGCTCGCCCACGGTGCGGGCGCGAAGGGTGGGTCCGTGCATCATTCTCCCTGCCTGTGAGGTGACCGAGGACCGAAGTGAATGAGCCGCCACGACTTGATCTGATACGGATCGCCCCATCTCCCGGTTTCGCCCTCACCTCCCCTGCATCCGCGGACGCAAAACGGGCCGGAAGCGCCATCGCCCCCGGCCCGCCTCGATCTTCCGTACCGCGTACCCCGTACTTTCGTACTCCCGCTCAGCGGATGGGCACGGCCGCGGGATCCAGATCGCCCACGTAGTAGTCCACCAGCGTGCGCTGGAAGAGGAGGTTGGACCGCGCGGTGACCAGCGCGCTCTGCGCCGTGGCCAGGGTGGCGCGGGCCTGCGTCACCTCCACCAGCGTGCCCACGCCGGCGCGGTAGCGCTCGTCGGTGGCGCTGAGCGACTGCTGCGCGGCGGTCTGCTGCGCCTGCGCGGCCCGCAGCTGCTCCTGCGCCGACTGGAAGTCGAGGTAGGCGCGGCGCACCTCCAGCCCCACCTGCTGCCGCTGGTTCTCCAGCGCGATGCGGGCGTTGTCCTGCTGGATCCTGGCACGCTGCGTCTCGGCCGCCGCGCTGCCGCGGTCGAAGAGGGGGAGCGACACGCCCACGCTCACCGAGCCGCCCTGCCGCTGGTTCAGCTGGTCGAACAGTCCCGCGTCGTTGCTGCTGTTGAGGCTGGTGTTGTAGCCGGCGCTCACCGAGACGGTCGGCAGCCGCGCGGCCTGCGCGGCGCGCACGCCCTGGCCGGCCGCGTCCAGCTCGGTCTGCCGCGCGGCCAGGTCCACGCGCCGCTCGAAGGCGCGGGCCAGCAGCGCGTCGAGCGAGCCGACGGCGGCGGGCTGCGCGGTGTTGCCCGCGGGCGCCTGGAAGTTGTAGTCGCCGCGCGGGTCCAGCTGCAGCGTCTGGATCAGGTCCACCTTGGCCAGCTCCACGTCACGCTGCCCCTGCACCACGGCCAGCTGGGCGCTCGCGACCGCGGCCTCGGCCTGGTACTGGTCGGCGATGGGGCGGCGGCCGGCGTTGACGAACTCACGGATCTGGTCGCGCTGCGCCTGCTCGCTGGCCAGCGTCTCGCGCCGCACGCGCAGCTGCTCCTGCGCCTCCACCAGCGCCAGGAAGTTGCTGCTGACGGTGAACACCACGTTCTGCCGCGTGCGCTCCACGTCCTGCCCGCCGGCGGCCTGCTGCAGCTGCGCCTGGCGCAGGTTGGCGCGGTTGGCGCCGCCGTTGTACAGCGTGTAGCTGCTGCTGACGCCCGCGTTCATCGACGAGGTGAGCGAGCTGAGCGAACTGCCGCCGCTCCCCACGCCGGGCGAGCGGTCGTAGCTCTGCGCGCCCGTGGTGCTGAAGCGCACGTCGGGGAGGAACGCCATCTTCTGCTGCCGCACCGACACGGTGTCGAGCGCCGCCGCGTTCACCGCCTGCCGCAGCGTTCCGTTCTGCCGCAGCGCGATGCTCATCGCCTCGCTGAAGGTGATGGTGCGCGGCTGCGCGGACTGCGTCTGCGTCGTCTGCGGCTGCGTGGTGGTCTGCGCCGCGAGAGCCGGGGCTCCCGACGATGCGGCGGACAGCAGCGCCACCAGTGCGATTCCAAATTTATGGCTCATCACGACATCTCCTCTTCTATTCGTCAGCAGGCCGGGGCGTAACAAGCTCTCGCGGTTTTCCCGCGGCGCCGCGCCCCCTCCGCTCGCTCAGGCTCGCACCTCCCCCCGTACCGGGAGAGGTAGCTCGTCAGCTCCCCGACCACTCCGTCGTATTCGTGCTCCTGCAGTTGCAGGCCGCGCCGCCGCCGCATCCACCACCCTCTCCCGGTACGGGGGACGGTCGCGCTCTCAGGCGCGGGGAGGGGGCCGCGGCGCGTCCGAAGCGCTTCCGATCCCGTCCCCGCTCCCCTCGTTACTCGTAGCGCAGTGCCTCGATCGGATTCAGCGCGGCGGCCTTGCGGGCGGGGTAGAAGCCGAAGAACACGCCCACCGCGGCGCTGAACCCCACCGCCAGCAGCACCGCCTGCGGCGGCGTCGCGGTGGCCCAGCCGGTCAGCTTGCCGACCAAGGCTGCACCGCCGTAGCCGACCAGAAGGCCGATCACCCCGCCCAGCAGGCTCATCACCACGCTCTCCACCAGGAACTGCAGCAGCACGTCGCCGCCGCGCGCGCCGATGGCCATGCGGATGCCGATCTCGCGCGTCCGCTCGGTCACCGACACCAGCATGATGTTCATGATCCCGATCCCCCCGACGACGAGACTGACGGATGCGATCGCCGCCAGCAGGTACGTCATCACCTGCGTGGTCCCCGTGGCCGCGGCGGCCAGGTCGTTCTGGTTGCGGACGGTGAAGTCGTCGGGCTCGCCGTCGCCCTGGCGGTGGCTCTCACGCATGATGGCGCGGATCTCGTCCTGCGCGGCGGGGAGCTCGTTGGCGCTCGAGGTCGACGCGATGATCTGGCCGATGAACATCCCCCCGCTCAGCCGCGCCTGCATCGTGGTGTACGGAAGCAGGACCACGTCGTCCTGGTCGTTGCCGTTGGCCGTCTGCCCCTTTTTCGCGAGCACGGCCACGATCTGCATGGGAACGCTGCGCACCTGGATCTGCTGGCCCACCGCGTCCTGCCCGGGGAACAGGTTCTCGGCCACCGTGGCGCCGATCACCGCCACCTTGCGCTTGGCCTGCACGTCGGCGTCGCTGAAGAAGGCGCCGCTGGTGGTCTGCCAGTCGCGGATGGTGGTGTAGTCCGTCGACACGCCGTTGATGGTGGTGCGCCAGTTCCCCTCGCCGCCGATCACCTGCCCACGCGAGAAGATCACCGGCGAGATCCCCGAGGTGAGCGTCGACTCGCGCTGCAGCTTCTCGGCATCGTCCACCGTGAGCCGGTTGAAGCTCTGCGCGCCCTGGCTCACGCCGCCCTGCTGGCTGGCGCCGGGGGTGACCACGATCAGGTTGGTTCCCAGCGAGCCGATCTGCTTTTCGATGTTGCTCTGCGCGCCGTGGCCGATGGCCACCATGATGATCACCGCGCCCACGCCGATCACGATCCCCAGCATGGTGAGCAGCGTGCGCATCTTGTTCTTCAGGATGCTCTGCCCGGCGATGCGCACCAGCGTCTGCTTTTTCATGCGGCCTCCGCCGTCTGCAATTCGTGCGTTGCCTCGTGCTCGTCGTCGGGAAGGGCGTCGAGCGCGCGGATGTCGTCGGCGGCGCGGCGGCGGCCCTGCACCGGGTGGTCGCGCCGGATCGCCCCGTCGCGCACGTCCACGATGCGCTTGGCGTACTGCGCCACCTCGGGCTCGTGCGTCACCAGCACGATGGTGATCCCCTGCTCGTTCAACTCCTGGAACAGCGCCATCACCTCCACGGTGGTGCGGCTGTCCAGGTTGCCCGTGGGCTCGTCGGCCAGCAGGAGCGTGGGCTTCGTGACCAGCGCGCGGGCGATGGCCACGCGCTGCTGCTGCCCGCCGCTCAGCTCGCTGGGATGGTGATCCATCCGCTTCCCCAGCCCCACCCGCTCCAGCGCCTCGGCCGCGATCGCCCGCGTGTCCTTCCATCTCCCCGCCCGGTCGTACAGCAGCGGCAACTCCACGTTCTCCAGCGCGCTGGTGCGAGAAAGGAGGTTGAAGCCCTGGAAGACGAAGCCCAGCTTCTGGTTGCGCAGGTCGGCCAGCTGGTTCTTCCCCATCCCGTCCACGCGGATCCCGTCCAGCAGGTACCGCCCGCCGGTGGGCACGTCCAGGCAGCCCAGGATGTTCATCAGCGTCGACTTCCCCGACCCCGACGAGCCCATGATGGCGATCATCTCGCCGGGCTCCACGGTCAGGTCCACGCCGCGGAGGGCGCGGACCTCGTTCTCGCCGTGGCCGTAGACCTTGCTCACCTGCTCGATCTGGATGACCGGCTTGCTCATGGTTGCCTCCACCTTTAGAAGCCGGGGCCGCGGCCGCCGCCGCCGCGCTGGCCGCCACCGGCGCCGCCCAGCGGGTTGGCCGTCTGCTGGCCCTGCTGCGCGGTGGTGGCCACGTTGGAGCCGATCACCACCTGCATCCCGTCCTTCAGGTCGCGCCCCTCCACCACGGTGTTCTTCCCGTCGGACAGCCCGGTGCGCACGCGGTGCATGGACAGCTTGCCGCTGGCGTCCACCGTCCAGATGCGGCCGCCGCTGCGCCGGCCGCCGGCACGCGGCGCGCCGCCCGCCACCCCGCCGCCGAAGGGGCCGGGGTCACGCGCGGCCCCAGCCGAACGCTGGCCGCCCTGCCCGCCGGGCCCGCCCTGGCCGTTCTGCCGGGTGGCGCGCGCGGCCTTGATCGAATCGACGTTGATCCCGGCGGCCTTCATCTGCTCGTCGCTGGGCGTGAAGCGCAGCGCGGCGTTGGGCACCAGCAGCGCGTTCTGCGCGGCGCCGGTCTCGAAGTCGACGGTCGCGGTCATCCCCGGGAGGAGCTTGCCGTCGGGGTTGTCGACCTCGACCACGGCGGTGTAGTTCACCACGTTCTCGGTGGTGGTGCTCTGCAGCCGCACCTGCTTGACCGTGCCGTTGAAGGTGCGGTCGGCGTAGCTCTGCACGGTGAAGGTCACCGGCTGGCCTTCGTGGATCTGGCCGATGTCGCTCTCGTCCACGCTGGCCAGAATCTGCATCTTGCTCAGGTCGTTGGCGATCAGGAACAGCTGCGGCGCGCTGAAGGAGGCCGCCACCGTCTGGCCGACGTCCACGTTGCGCTCCACCACCACGCCGTCGATGGGGGCGTAGATCTCGGTGTAGCCCAGGTTCCGGCGCGCGCGCTCCAGCGCGATGCTGGCGGAGCGCACGTCGGCCTGCGCGGCCGACAGCTTGTACTGGTAGCCGGCGAACTCCTCGGCGGTGATCACCTTGCGGTCGTACAGCGGCTTGTTGCGGTCGAAGTCGCCCCGCGCCTGCTGCAGCCCGGCGGCGGCGCGGGCCACGCCGGCCTGCGCGTCCTGCACGGCCTGCTGGGCCAGCGTGGGGTCGATGCGGGCCAGCAGCTGCCCCTTCCTCACCCGGTCGTTGAAATCGACCAGGATCTCGTTCACCTGGCCCGACACCTGGGTGCCCACCTGCACGGTGGTGACCGCCTTGAGGGCGCCGGTGGCGCTCACGGTGGAGCTCAGGTTGCCGCGCACCAGGGCGGCCACGCGGAACTCCTGCTCCTTGTCGCCCCCCTTGCGGCCCACCAGGAAGAAGGCCGCGGTGGCCAGCACCAGCACCAGTGCGATTGCGGCGTATCGGATGGTCTTCATGGGTATCCTCATCGGTCCGGCACCCGGCTGCCCGGGCTCTGAAGTCATTGGATCTTCCGGAGGGCGCCCCACGTTGGCCGCCGCGGATTTTCCTGACGACGAGTATACCGGCAAGACCACGCGCGGGATGAGGGGCGCGCGGATGACCTGCACCGTGGCGTTTTGAACTGCACGGGAGGCGACACGAAGGGGGTACGGAGGTGCGGGGGTACAGGGGTACGGGGGTACGGGGGTACGGGGGTACGGGGGTACGGGGGTACGGGGGTACGGAGGTACGGAACGGCGGTGAGGCAGGAGGCGCGGGGCAGGCGCGGTGGGGGGGAGGATGCCACTGAAGTGGCGGCTACAACGGCACGCAGTCCGCCTTCGCGGACTTCCCCGCACGCCAGATTGTGCCACCCCCAACGATGTCATCCTGAGGAACCGCCACGCCCAAATCGCGTACACGCCAGCCTTTGGCGGCGACGAAGGATCTATACTCCGCCTCCGAGCGACAGGCAGATTTTCGCTCGGGAGCAGCCTGCAGATCCTTCGTCGCGTCCAACCATCCGTGTAGATGCGGATCCGGTGCGGACGCTCCTCAGGATGACCATCTACGGCAACCCACGATCTTCCGTACCTCCGTACCCCCGTACCCCCGTACCTCCGTACCTCCGCACCGCTGTTCGTGCAGATCATGCGCGCCCCGGTGCAGTTCGTGCGCGGACGGCTGACATGGTTGCGTGGGGATGCGTATCGTGCGTGCGTGGGCGGGTGCGCACATGCGCGCCCGCGGCTTGAATCAACGTGACGGCGGACGTGAATCAGACCCGCACCACCCCGGCTCCCAACCACGGCGAAGCGCCGGACGAGACCGCCCGCCTCCAGCGCGGCGAGCTACTGGCCATCGCCCTGTTCTGGCTCTTCCTGTCGCTCCTTTCGGCCGCCAACCGGCTGCTGGAGCCGCGGCGCCCTGGCTTGGCGCCGGGGTTCCCCACCGGCCCCATCGCCATGGCGCTGGCCGAGAGCTTCATCTGGATGCTGGTGACGCCGCTGGTGTTCGGCATCAGCCGGCGCTTCGTCTCGGGCCACCGCAACCGCGCGGCGCGCATCACCCTCCTTTTCCTGGGCGGGATCGGCGTGTCGGTGTTCGTGGACGTGGCGCTCGACTTCGTGCGCGTCTACGTCTTCCACCTCCAGTTCCGCGGGCGCACCGGGTTCGACCCGTGGCGCGGCATCGCCCGGCTCTGGTTCCTGCGCGAGATGGTGGTGTACTCCGGCATCGTGGCGGCCGGGCTGGCCCGCGACTACTTCTGGCGCTACCGGGCGCGGCAGCAGGAGGCCGTGCGCCTTCAGGCCGAGACCGCGCGCCTGCAGGCCCAGCTCGCCGAGGCGCGGCTGGCCACGCTGCGCACGCAGATCGATCCTCACTTTTTGTTCAACACGCTGAACGCGGTGAGCGCTCTGGTGGAGCGCGACCCGCGCGGCGTGCGCCGGATGATCGCGCGGCTCAGCGAGCTGCTGCGGCACTCGCTCGAGGGCGCGGCCGAAGCGGAGGTGACGCTGGCGCAGGAGCTTGCCTTCGTGGACAAGTACCTGGAGATCATGCGCATCCGCTTCCAGGGGACGCTGGAGGTGGAGACGAACGTGGACGAGGACGTGCGCGACGCGCTGGTCCCCAACCTGGTCCTCCAGCCGCTGGTGGAGAACGCGGTGAAGCACGGTGTCAGCCGCCTGCGCGGCGAGGGGAAGATCGAGATCACCGCGCGGATCGACGGCGGGCGCGTGGTGCTGCGGGTGCGCGACAACGGGCCGGGGCTGGCCGCCGCGCCGCAGGACGGCGTGGGCGTGCGCAACACCCGCGAGCGCCTGAGCCAGCTGTACGGCGACGCGCAGTCGTTCGCCCTGCGGCCCGCGGACGGCGGCGGCACCGAGGCCCAGGTGACGCTGCCGTTCCACACCCGCGGCGACCTGCACGCGTTCGGCGTGGCCGCCACCGCGGGAGCGGCGCCGTGAGCACGCGAAGCCTGCGGGTACTGATCGCCGACGACGAGCCGCTGGCCCGCGCGCGCCTCGAAGACCTGGTGCGCGCCCAGCCCGCCGTGGAGATCGCCGGCATGGCCACCGACGGTGACGAGGCGGTGGAGATGATCGTCTCGCTCCGCCCCGATCTTGTCTTCCTGGACGTACAGATGCCGGGTAAGACGGGCGTGGACGTGGTGCGCGCCGTGGGCCCCGAGCGGATGCCCGCCACGGTCTTCGTGACCGCGTACGACCAGTTCGCCCTGCAGGCGTTCGAGCTGGCCGCCGTGGACTACCTGCTCAAGCCGTACGATGACGAGCGCTTCGAGCAGGCGTTCCAGCGCGCCCGGCGGATGATCGAGCTGTCGGAGGTCGGCAAGCTGACGGACCGGCTGCTTACCCTGCTGCAGGGCGGCGCCGTCCCCGCGTCCGCGCCGGTGCCCGCGGCCTCCACGCCCACGCAGGCGGCGGATCCCGCCACGGCCGCGCCGCCGCCCAGGGCCGCGCCGATCGAGCGGATCGCGGTGGAGATGAAGGGGCAGGTGCGGGTGGTGCCGGTGAGCGATATCGAGTACATCACCGCCAGCGGCCCCTACGCCGAGATCCACACGCACGAGCGCGGCTACGTCATCCGCGAGCGGATGCAGGCGCTGGAGGAGCGCCTGGATCCCGCGCGTTTCCTGCGCATCCACCGCTCCGTGATCGTGCGGCTGGACCTGATCGACGCCCTGTTGCGCGGCGGCGGCGGCGACTATGCCGTGCGGCTCAAGAACGGCGTGAAGCTCAAGGTCAGCCGGACGCGGGTGGAGGAGTTGGAACGCAGGATGGGGGTGGCGAAGTAGAAGCGCTTTGAACAGGTGCGTGAGTGCGCGAGTGCGCGAGTGCGTTTCGGGACGTCGAGATCTTCACGCCTCCGCTGACGTTACGCGCCGAAGCTCGTGTGGGAGTCCGCGAAGGCGGACTTCGGGCCGTTGTTGCCGCGGATTCATCCGCCCGTCTACCTCCGCCGATCCGAGCTCCCTCTGACATTCACACCAAACATCCCCATCCGCCCGCCCCGATGACCCACGACGACACGAAGCTTACCATCCGCCGCGCCACGCCCGACGACGCGGACGCGCTTGCGCGCCTGCGCTGGGAGTTCCGCGCGGGGATCGGCAACGCGCGGGAGGCAGAGGACGCGTTCGTGGCTCGGTGCGCGCGGTGGATGCGGGCGCGGCTGGGGTACGGCGTGTGGCGGGCGTGGGTGGTGGAGTCGGGCGGCGAGTTGGTGGGCACCGCCTGGCTGGAGCTGATCGAGAAGATGCCCAACCCGGTCACCGAGTTCGAGGTGCACGGCTACGTGACCAACGTGTACCTGCGCGAGCACCTGCGCGGCCACGGCGCCGGCTCCCGCCTCCTCTCCACCGTGCTGGACGAGTGCGCCGCCGCCGGCGTGCACGCCGCCGTCCTGTGGCCCACCGAGCGCAGCCGCCCGCTGTACGCCCGCTTCGGCTTCGAAGATCGCGGCGAGGTGATGATCCGCACCTGGGACGCCGCCCATGCCGGCGAGGAGCTGGCGGCGGCGGGGTGACCGCCGCGCACGTTCCGCGTGCCGTCCATACGCAGAACCGGGGTGAGACGCAGGCCGTCTCACCCCGGTTTTGTACCCGCCGGACGAGCCGGCTTACCTGTGCGTGGTGTCGGTGGGCGTAACGTTTACGTTGGGGGTGACCACCGTGTGCGTGTCGGTGCTCACATCCACCCGTGCGGGGTCGACGTCCACCTTGGGCGCCTCGCCACCGCGCACGTCCACGTCGGGGAGCTTGCCCTCGTCTTCCACCTTGGCCGTGCACGCGCCGACCGAGATCGCCAGGGCCGCCAGGGCGGCGACCCACCGGTTCGAGCTTCTCATCTTCAGGTCCTTTCAGGAGATGCGGAACGACATCGTGGGGTTCCACCCGCCCACCGGGGCAAGACTCGGACCCAGTGAGGTGATGGGCCGCTCGGGGATGATGGACGGGCATCCGCCGCCGCCGCTTGACGCACCGCGTGAATCTTTGATCTTTCTCCCGCGTAGTTTTCCGCGAAGTACAATCCGATCCCAGACGCGAGCGCACGAATGATCCTGACCCTGAACGGTGTCCACCCAATGACAACCTTCAGGGCCGGAGTGTGCTCTCATGCCAGCAGTTCTCCACGATTTTCGACTCGCCGCCGACCGGCTGGGCTACGCGCTCGCTGACGGCCGCACCCTTTTCTCCAACATCACCCTCGGCTTCGGCCGCGAGCGCACGGGGCTGGTAGGGCCCAACGGCGCCGGGAAGAGCACGCTCGTCCGCCTGCTGGCGGGTGAGCTGTCCACCGCGCACGGCTCCATCCAGCGCCGCGGTACCATCGCGTATCTGCCGCAGAACTTCGAGCTCGCGTCGGATGGCACCCTCGCGAACGTGCTGGGCATCGGCGAGCGGCTGGCGGCGCTCGGCCGTGTCTATGCCGGCACGCCCGAGCCCGGTGACATCGACCAGATCGGCGACGACTGGGACCTGCGCGAGCGCGCCGAGGCGGCGCTGGCGCGCTTCGGCGTTGGGCATCTCCCGCTCGAGCGCCCCATCACCGGCGTGAGCGGCGGCGAGGGGACGCGCGTGGCGCTGGCCGGGCTCACGCTGCGCCAGCCGGACTTTTTGCTGCTCGACGAGCCGACCAACAACCTCGACGCCGCCGGCCGCGACGCGCTGTACGAGCTGGTGGGCGGGTGGACCGGCGGGCTGCTGGCGGTGAGCCACGACCGCACGCTGCTGCGGCGGGTGGACCGCATCGTGGAGCTTTCGCCCGGCGGCGTGCGCGTCTACGGCGGCAACTTCGACGCATACGTGGCGCAGAAGACGGCAGAGGACGAGGCCGCCGCGCGCGAGTTGGGCAGCGCCGAGGCCGCCCTGCGCATCGCCCGCCGCGAGGCGCAACGGATGCGCGAGCGCCAGGACCGCCGCGACAGCCGCGGCAAGGCGCAGGCGCTCAAGGGCGGCGCACCCAGGATCTGGCTCGGGATGCAGCGCGAGCGCAGCGAAGGCACGCGCGGACGCGTGCTCGACACCGGCGAGCGCATCGTCGCCGACGGCCGCGCGCGCTTCGACGCGGCCCGCGCGCGGGTGGAAGAGCGCGCCCGCATGGCGCTCGACCTGCCCTCCACCGGCCTCGCGCCCGGCAAGGTGATCGTGGAGATGGAGGCCGTCTCCGTCCTTCGCCCCGGCGCCGGCCGATCCGCGCCAGACTGCGTGAGCCTCCGCATCACCGGCCCCGAGCGCGTTGCGATCGCCGGCCCCAACGGGAGCGGCAAGACCACGCTGCTGCACGTGATCGAAGGCACCCTCCTGCCGACATCCGGCACCGTGCGGCTGGGGCTGGACGCGGGCGACGTAGCCTTCTTCGACCAGCACGCGCGCAGGCTGCGGCCGGGTGCGTCGGTGCTGGAGAGCTACCGCGAGCGCAACCAGACCGTCGGCGAGACGGAGGCGCGGCATGCGCTCGCCCGCTTCCTGTTCGAGGGCGACGCCGTCCATCAATCCACCGAAACGCTCAGCGGTGGCCAGCGCCTGCGTGCCGCGCTGGCCTGCACCCTCAACGGCTGGCGCCCGCCGAAGCTTCTCCTGCTGGACGAGCCGACGAATCACCTTGACCTGGACAGCCTGGCCGCATTGGAAGACGTGCTGAACGGCTACGACGGCGCGCTGATCGTGGTCAGCCACGACCGTGCGTTCCTGGAGGCGATCGGAGTGGAGCGGGTGGTGGAGGTGGGGTAGGGCGGCCCTCTCCCCGTGCGAGCTTCGCCGCGCTGCCCCTCCCCCAAAAAACTATCTTGGGGGAGGGGCGGTCCGGACGGCCTGCGACCGGCTGTGCACGGGAAATTTCGCTGTGCCGGAGGAGTAGACGAACTCACCTCGGCGCGCGGATGGTCGTGTGGGAGTCCGCGAAGGCGGACTTCGGGCCGTTGTTGCCGCGGATTCATCCGCCCGACGACCCCTGGCCCATCGATCATCCTGAACGAAAGAGCGCGCGACCCGTCTCCGGTTCGCGCGCCCTTCGTCTTTCATCCGCCCGATGTTCCGGCGGGAGGCGTTACACCTCTTCGTCCTCGTCCACCACGGGGAGGCCCTCGGGCCAGCCGCGGCCGCTGGGGTAGGTCTCGCGCGCGTAGCTGCTGGGGCTGGTGTACGTGGGGCGCGTTGCCCGGGGCGTGCGCTCGCTGCTGTACACGCGCGGCTCGCGCACGCGCTCCTCGCGCTCGCCACCCTCGTGGCGGTCGGCCTGCGGGCGCTCGGGGCGCTCCGACAGGAGGAAGGTGTTCAGCAGGTCGGGGGTGATCACCGTGCGGTCATCCACCTCTTCCCACAGGTCGCGGTGCGGCTGCTGCGGGCCGGTGCCGTGGAACAGGTGGATCACCACGCCCTCGTTCTTGGCCGCGCGGATGGCCGGGAGGAAGTCGCTGTCGCCGGTGATCAGGATCGCCCGGTGGATGCGCTGCTTCACCGCCAGCAGCACCAGGTCCACGCCCAGGTAGATGTCCACCCGCTTCTGCTCGAAGATCGGCCGGCTGCTCTCGCGGTCGGTGCCGCGGTACTCCAGCTTCCCCTCGCGCACCTCGAACCGGTTGAGCCGGTTGAGCGCGCTGAAGAAGCGCTGCTTCCCCGCGAACCGCTCCTCCTCTTCCGGCGTGGGCACCGGGCTCATGTAGGGGAGGCAGTGGTAGTAGTACGTGCGGAGAAGGTCGTCTGGCTTGGCCAGCTCGGTGGCCAGCTTGCCGAAGTCGATGCGCGGCGACCCACAGTCGCGCGACACGCGGTCGAAGTAACCGCCGTCCACGAAGATCGCGGTCTGACCCATTGCTATAAATCCTTCTGTGGAAAGAAGAAAACCCGCCCTGAGAGGAGCAGCGGGGTAAGATTGTCCGGCGTATGCCGGGGCCGCGACCGGCGGCCCGCACGCCGTTGCCCGTAGCAGATGAATTACCGCCTGCACACCTGCGTTGTCAAGGCAAGAGCCCCCTTCCGGAGCATACGCGCCAATCCCGAAGCCGGTTTCGGCACACCGTTTCCGCCACCTGCACGTTTTTGCGCCACCAGCCGCACAAACCTGACGCGGGGCTGCGGATGGTGCCGCAACCCCGCGTCCAGTTTAACTGCTACCTGTAGCGTTTCAGTGATGCCCGTGAACGTCCAGCAGCTCCACGTCGAACACCAGGGTGGAGTTGGGGGGGATGGGGCCCACGGCGCGCGCGCCGTACCCCAGGTCGGGGGGGATCACCAGCGTGCGGCGCCCGCCCACCTTCATCCCCGCCACGCCCTCATCCCACCCGCGGATCACGCTGCCGGTGCCCAGCGCGAAGTGGAACGGCTGGCCGCGGTCACGGCTGCTGTCGAACTTCGTTCCGTTCTGCAGGGTGCCGGTGTAGTGCACCATCACGTGCTGCCCGGCCTTGGCCTCGGCGCCGGTGCCCACCGTGTCGTCGCGGTACTGCAGCCCCGACGGCGTCGTCGTCATCCCTTCATCGGCCACGTTCGGCTCTCCGTCTGATGTTTGCGCATGCCTTCACGAGAAGCGCGGAACTGGCGGCAAGCCCCGTTCCGCCGGGGTGAACCTCGCTCCGCGCGCGGCGGGGCACAACGGGGGAGAGTGCTGGGTGCGGGGTGCTGGGTGCTGGGTGCGGGGTGCGGGGTGCGGGGTGCGGGGTGCGGGGTGCTGG
>DASSJS010000058.1:0-15457 GCA_035691085.1 Longimicrobium sp. | reverse complement strand
CGCGCGCTCGGCCGAGCGCTTCGTGCTGCGCGGGCGCCCCAGCGTAACCCCCGCCACGGTGGACCTCACCGGCCCCGAGGCCGCGCTGAGCCAGGTGGAAGAGGTGCGCACCCGCGCCTTCGAGATCGTGCGCGACGACAGCACCTTCTCGCAGCGGGTGGGCCTCGATACCACCGGCCTGCACGGCATCCGCGTCTCGGCGCAGGAGGTGCGCGTCTCGGGCCACGTGCACCGCCGGGCAGACCGCGCCTTCGCGGTGATGATGGTGTCGGTCCCCGCCGGCTACGCCGCCGCGCCCGCGCAGGTGGAGGTGCACGTCACCGGCGCCGAGCACGTGGTGGGCCGCCTGACCCCGCGCGAGGTGCGCGCGGCGGTGCTGGTCGACTCCATCCCCCGCGACCTTCCCCCCGGCGGCTCCATCATCCCCGTCTCCATCCTGGGCGCGCCCGAAGGCACCTCCGCCCGCGCGGTCCCCTCTCGCGTCCGCGTCATCCGCGCGCAGAGCGGCGCTTCGGCGGGCGACTCAGCACCCGTCCTCGCCACACCCGTGCGCCCCGCTCCTTCCGCGGGTGCGAACCCCGCCGCGGCGCCGCCGGCCGCGCCCGCGCAGCCCGCGAGGCCGCGGTGACGGCGCCGCTGGTGCTGGGGATCGAGACCAGCTGCGACGAGACCTCGGCCGCGGTGCTGCGGGGTGAGGACGAGCTGCTGGGGCACGTGATCTTCACGCAGGACATCCACCAGCTGTACGGCGGCGTGGTCCCCGAGCTGGCCAGCCGCGCCCACCTGCGCACGCTGGACGACGTGATCGACGGCGCGCTCCGCGAGGCCGGCGTGGAGCTGGGCCAGGTGGACGCGTTCGCGGTGACCGCCGGGCCGGGGCTGATCGGCGCGCTGCTGGTCGGCGTGGCCTGGGCCAAGGCGGCGGCGTGGGCGGAAGGGAAGCCGGTGATCGGCGTGCATCACATGGAGGCCCATCTCTTCGCCACGCAGCTGGATCATCCGGATGCGAAGCCGCCCTTCGTGGCGCTCCTCGTCTCCGGCGGCCACACGATGCTGCTGTGGGTGCCCGCCTGGGGCGAGTACCACCTGCTCGGGGCGACGCGGGACGACGCCGCCGGCGAGGCGTTCGACAAGGCGGCCAAGATCCTGGGCCTGGATTATCCCGGCGGCCCGTCCATCCAGAAGGCCGCGGCGGAGGGAGATCCGAAGCGCCACCCGCTCCCGCGCCCGCTGCTGAACCGCGGCCAGCGCCCCGGCGAGCCCGGATATTACGAGATGTCGTTCAGCGGGTTGAAGAACGCGCTGCGCCTCCTGGTGCGCGACCTGGAGCAGCAGGGGAGGCTGGGGGACGAGGTGCCGCACGTGGCCGCGTCGTTCCAGGCTGCCGTGGTGGACGTGCTGGCGAGCAAGACGATGCGCGCCGTGAAGGAGACCGGCTGCCGCCGCGTGGTCCTGGGCGGCGGCGTGGCCAACAGCCGCGCGCTGCGGGAAGAGCTGAAGCGGCGCCTGGGGCCGAAGGGCGAGCTGTACGCCCCCAGCCCGCGTCTGTCCACCGACAACGCCGCGATGATCGCCCGCGCCGGCCTCTTCCGCCTGCAGCGCGGCGAAACGTCGGGGCTGGACCTGAACGCGCGCGCGGATCTGCCGTTCCCCGGGCTGGTGCGGGGTTGACGAGCCCTCATCCGGGGTGACAGGGGTCTACGCATGCCTCGGCGGCCCCCTCCCCCCGGCCCCCTCGCCCCGCTCCGCGGGGGAGGGGGTGAACTTCGGGATCGGTGTGGCAATGGAGTCGAAGCGTGTCCACGGCTGAAGGTCCCCACCCGGAGAATCGTGGACGAACCGCTGCCTGCGATCCTCCGCGTGAACGGTGAGAAGGCTTTCCTGGGCTCCGGCACGAAGAAGCCGCGTCATACGCAGGTGGACGCAGGCCGTCCACCCTCCCCCCAGGCAGTTTTTGGGGGAGGGTACCGCGAAGCGGGGGTGGGGGGCCTCGCCGCGTCCACACCAACGTTCATCCGGACGCACGAATGCCTCTCCAGCCGCCGTTCGCGGGCTGTTCCCTGTCCCCTGTTCCCTGTTCCCTGAAGTGACTGGCACGCACGTCGCATCCTCTGCTCTCGTTCGCGCGCACGCATCCCGTTGACCCAAGGCCCGGCCGCCGGTTGATCACGCTTCTCCACGTATCCGATCTGCACTTCGGCCCGCCCTTCGTCCCGCAAGTGGGCGAGGCGCTGCAGAAGTTCGCGGCGCTCCTGCGGCCCACCGCCATCATCGCCTCGGGCGACTTCACGCAGCGGGCAAAGCCCGAGCAGTTCGCCGCCGCGCGCGCCTTCCTGGACCGCTTTCCGCGGGTGCCCACCGTGGTCACCCCGGGCAACCACGACGTGCCGCTGTACCGCGTGGCCGAGCGGCTGCTGGACCCGTACCATCACTACAAGGAACACATCCAGCAGGAGCTCGACACCGTCACCCGGATCCCCGGCGCGACCATCGTGGCACTCAACTCCACCGACCCGCACCGGCAGATCACCAACGGGCGCATCCGCTCGCGGCAGCTCGAGTACGCCCAGCGCGCCTTCGAGGCGCTTCCCGACGAAGAGCTGCGCATCGTGGTGACGCACCACAACCTGGCCCCCGCGCCCGACTTCGAGGGCGGCGAGGTGATCCAGAAGGCGCAGCGCACGCTCGACGCGTTCACCGCCCTGAAGGTGGACCTGGTGATGGGCGGGCACCTGCACCGCGCCTACATCGGCAACTCGCTCGACGTGTACGCCGGGGAAGACCGCGAGCACGGCATCGCCCTGGTGCAGAGCGGCACCAGCACCTCGCGCCGCGGGCGCGCGCGCGAGCGCGAGAAGAACACGCTCAACGTGCTGCGGCTGGACACCACCACCATCCGCGTGACGCACTACATGTACTTCGACGACGCGGGCGACTTCGTGCCCACCAGCCGCCACCTCTTCTTCCGCCGCGGGCGGCCGCCGCTGGATGCCACCGGCCGCGCCCAGGTGGAGGCCATCTTCACCGACGACCGCGCGGAGAGCCGCGGATGAACGCCCCCGCCTGGAAGCAGGTCGCGGCCGCCGGCGCGGTCCTCGCCCTGGGCGCCGCCGCGTCGGTGTACGTGGCCCGCGTCCTTCGCCGCCGCGGGAACGGGGGCAGGAGCGGGGACGGGGCGCGGCGGGGGCCCACGGCCGGGCGCCCGCTGACGCTGGTCCGCGGCGGGGCGGGGGAGGGGTAGGGCCATGGCGAGCCGGCAGGGGTGGCGGCTGGGCAGCTGGGCGCTCGGGGGGCTTCTCCTGGGCGCCACGCTCGCGTTCCTGTTCGCCAACATCGTCGCGCGCACGCGGCCCGGGCACGAGTGGGTGCTGGGGCAGACGCTCAAGGCGCTGGGCGGCTCCATCAAGGGCGGCACGCTGGTGGTGGCCCGGGTGGACGGGAACCTGTTCGAGGGCGCCAAGCTCTACGGCGTCTCGCTGCGCGACCGGCAGGGCCGCGCCTTCATCCGCGCCGACAGCGCCTACGCCAAGTACGACGTGAAGACGCTGCTGGCGCCACGCATCGTGATCGACTCGCTCACGCTCTATCATCCGCGCATCTGGGTGTTCAAGATGCCGGGCGACTCGCTGTGGAACTACCAGGCGATCTTCGCCGACACGGTGCCGGTCGACACCACGCGCCCGCACGTGGAGCGCAGCACCGCGCTGGCCCACGTGCGGATGGTCGACGCCACCGTGCGCGTGGAAACGCCCTTCCGCCCCGACACCACGCTCTCGCCCGCCGCGCGGCAGCGGCAGGTGCGCGGCTTCCTCTCCGACACGGGGACGGTGATCATCCGGCAGGTACCGGGCGGCTACGTGCGCACGGTGGACCTGGCGCGGCTGTACGGCGTGCTCACCAGCGTCCGCTTCGCCCCGGGGAGCGAGCTGGGCACCACGGCCAACATCGACACGCTGCGCGGCTCGGTGCAGTTCTACCGCGAGCCCATCGACATCCGCTTCCTCCGCGGCAAGTTCTCGCTCCCCGGCGCCGAGATGGGGAGCACCGGGTACGGCGGCTACGACGGGCTGAAGACCGGCTTCGCCGAGTTCGACATCCCCGAGGCGCGGCTCCCGGGAACGCGGCTGGCGCTGTCGGGGGTGGTGCGCTTCGACAACTACCCGCGCTGGTTCAACCCCGCGCAGGGGCCGATGTACGACATCGCGATGCGCGGCGACTCGGTCACCTTCCGCGACTTCCAGTGGCTGTACCCGAAGTTCCCCGCCAACCTGGCGGGGCGGATGAACCTGCTGATCGAGAACCGCCCCGACGGGCTGATGATCGACACGCGCAACGCCCGGCTGCACGCGCCGGGCACGCGCATCAACGGCAGCTTCGGCTTCATCCTGGGCGACACGCTCCGCTTCGTGGACGTGAACGTGGACTCGCGCCCGATCCGCGTGTCGCTGATCGAGCAGATGATGCCCGACGGGCTCCCGGTGCGCGGGCTGGTGCTGGGCGGCGTGAGCATCCGCGGCAACAACGCCCCCGCGCGGGATGATTCCATCCCCATCGAGGCGCCCGTCCGCGGCACCGCCGCCGCCCGCCGCGATGCCGGGACCGCGCGCGAGCCCGACGTGGCGGACGAAGCGCCCCGCCGCGCGCCCGTGGCGCCGTCCGCCGCCCCGGCCCGCCGGGCACCGGTGACGCCTTCCGCCGCCCCGGCCCGCCGGGCGCCGGTGACGCGCTCCATCACCCCGCCTCCGCCGCGCCACACCGACACCGCCCAGGCCGCCGCCGTCCGCCGCGGCGACGCCCGCCCGCGGCGCTGAGCCGGCATCGCGGATATTTGAGCCGGAGGACCAGAGAAACCAGAAAACCAGAGGGCTTCGCCGACCCTCCGGTTTTCCCGTAGCGCGGTTCTCCGTGGCCTCCGTGGTCCTCCGTGCCCTCCGTGTTCAGATCAGGACGACGTCGGCCGCGAGATCGCCCGGCGCCGCCACTCGAGGGCGTGGGCGAAGTCGATTGGTGGAAACGAAAAAGCGCGCCGGAGCAGGATGCTCCAGCGCGCTTCCGTCGGTGTGACGCGACGGCAGTCAGTGCATGGCCGCCGCGACGAACGACACCGGGCGCGGCACCGCGGCCGCGTCGGCCGGGCCGATCACGCGTTGCACCACGTCGCGGATGCGCGACAGGTCGCACGGCTTGGTCACGTGGCCCGCGAATCCCTCGCGCAGCGAGCGCGACTCGGGCCACGCCAGCACGTCGGCCGTCACCGCCACCACGGGGATCCGCGAGGTGCGCGGGTCCGACGTCAGCTGCCGGAACGCGAACTCGCCGTCGGTACCGGGCATGCGCATGTCCAGCAGCACCAGCGCCGGGCGCCGCGCCAGCGCCGCGTGGTATCCCTCGGCGCCGTCATGGGCGTGGAGAACGGAATAGCCGGCGTGCTCCAGGTACAGGCCCACGAGCACGTGCTGGTCGGGGTCGTCGTCCACGATGAGGACGGACTTGCGTTCCATGGTTGGCTCCGGGTAGCCCCGCGGCGGCAGCCGAGGGGGTGGGGACCGAGCCGTCTTTCGATGGGGAAACGCAATGTACCATGTAAACATATGAGGGACAACACTTCCGTGTGTTGTTGCCAAACTGATACGAAAGGGGCGGTCAGCACCGGCTAGATGCGTGCGCGCCGCGCCGCGCGAGCACGTGCCCGGCCGCCGGTGCGGGTTGCTGGAGGATGCGGATCTCCGGCGGTTGGAAGCACTGGAACGATGTGCCCGGTGCTTGCGAGGAGTGCTGCACGGGGCGCTGTCGGCTGAGGCGAGGAACGAAGATGGGAAGGATGGCGACGCGATGATCGGCGGCCGTATCCAGGCGCCAAGCCTTGTCGCATCGCCGATTTCCCGGCGAGCGGCGCGGTTCACGGCCGCTCACACCAGCCAGCGAGGCAGGGATGCGTGAAGTGAAGAGGAGAGCCCCGGCGAGGTGGGCCGCCGTCGTGGCGGTGTCGCTGCTGGCGGCGTGCGCGAGCGCGGGGTCGGGCGGCAGCACGCGCCTGCCGGTGGCGCGGGCGCGCCTGGGCGAGGATTTCCGGCTGGCGCCCAAGCAGATCGCGGTGATCCAGGGCGAGCCGCTGACCGTGCGCTTCGCGTCGGTGGTGTCGGACTCGCGCTGCCCGGCGGGTGTGCAGTGCGTCCGCGCGGGCGAGGCGCGGCTGGAGATCAGCATCCAGCAGGCCGGCCTCGAACCCGCCGTCGACACGCTGGCAACCGCGCCGCCGCTCCCAGGGCAGGCGTCGGTGGGGGCGTACGAGGTCACGCTGGTGGGGCTGGCCCCGGAGCTGCGGCAGGGCACGCCCGCCCCGGCCTACATCGCCACGCTCCGGGTGACCCGGCGCTAGACGGCCAGGGCGGGCGATCGGGGCGCGCGCTTCAGGGCGGCGCCATCGCCGCGTACCGCGCCTCGAAGTCCAGGAAGGCGATCTCCAGTTCGCGCTGCAGCCGCGCGCGCGTGCCGCGGCCGGCCAGCGCGGCGCAGCGCGATCCGCGCCATCCGCCCGCCGCCGGCGCGCACTCGGGCACGGGGGTGAACGCGCGCCCCCCGCGCCACACCTCCGCGCCCTCCAGGAAGGCGTGGCGGAGCGAGGTGCGCGCCATCTCCTTCAGCGCCGCGTAATCCAGCCCCTGATCCTCCACGGCCCTCTGGTATTCGCGCGGCATCTCCGAGCGCGACACGCCCTGGTCGTCGGTGGCCAGCGCCACGGGAACGCCCGCGCGGCGATAGGCGGCCAGCGGGTGGTCGCGCCCGCGCACGCCCAGGATCACGTCGTTGCTGGTGAGCGCGATCTCCACCATCACCCCGCGCCCGGCCATCTCGCGCAGCAGCTCGTGCGGCCGGTCCTCGTGCATCACGTCCACCCCGTGGCCGATCCGGCTGGCGTGGCCCAGCTCCACCGACTGGCGGATGTGGAAGCGCATCCCCTCGGGCGGCACCAGCCCCGGCGACAGCTCGCCCGCGTGCAGCGCGACCTTCACCCCCGGATACTGGCCGTGCAGGTAGTCGATCATGCGCATCTGCAGGGTGAAGTCGCGCATGGAGACGAGCCCGTCCTCGGGCATCACCAGGTTGAACCCCACCACGCGCGGGTCCGCCCGCGCCAGCTCGAAGCCGGTGAGGATCTGCGCGAACACCTGCGCCGGCGGGCGGCCGCGGCCCACCTGGTACAGCCAGCGCACCTCCACGCCGCACCCGGCGCTCGCCCGCGCGGTGCCGCAGCCCAGCACCGTGTCGCGCCGCGCGGCGATGCGCGTGAGCGCCCGGCGCGCGGAGTCGAGCACCGGCGCCAGGCGCGGGAGCAGCGCCTGCCGCGCCGCCGCGAAGTCCGGCTCTCGCCCTGGTGCGGCGAAGGCATCACCCAGCTCCTCGGCGCCCAGCCGCGACGCCCGTGACCCGTCGGGCGTCAGCATCAGCTCCAGGTAGCTCACGCGTCCGTCCGCGGCGCGCGCCTGCGCCTCGGCCAGCTCGTCGCCCACGCGGCGGCTGGTGGCGCCGAAGCGCTCGAAGGTGCCGAAGAACTGGTCGTGGCCGCTGATCCGCGCGGCGTTCCAGTTCCGCATCGACCATGCGTCCACCAGCTGGTCGTACAGCGCCTGGTCGCCCATGGCCGCCGCGGCGGGGAGGGTGTCGCCCCCCGCGCCTGCGC
Source organism: Longimicrobium sp. (assembly GCA_035691085.1). Lineage (GTDB taxonomy): Bacteria > Gemmatimonadota > Gemmatimonadetes > Longimicrobiales > Longimicrobiaceae > Longimicrobium. Next base: position 7,776 of record DASSJS010000058.1, on the reverse strand, counting down.
AGGTGCCGCGCACCAGCGCCAGCGCCCGCCGGCTGATGCAGAGGCTGTCCTCCGCCGCCCAGCGCAAGAAGCTCTCGGCGTACACGGCGCCGGAAAGGTGGCTGTGCAGGTCGCCGCCCTTGGGCATCTCGCGCAGAAAGGCGTACAGCAGCGGCGGCCGCTCGCGCACCGCGGCCAGGTACGCGGCCGTCCGCGCCTCGTCGGTGCGCCGCGCCTGCGCCCGCGCGGGTGCGGCCGCGATCACCGCCAGCGCCAGCGCGGCGCAGAGAGCCCTCGTCATCGGTCGGATCATCGCAGGGGCGGGAGGGGCGGAGGTGTCATCGAGCGGCGAACGCTCGCTTGCGAGGGGAGGCCGTTCGTGCGGGCGGTCGATGACGGGGATGCGCGTTCGCCTCCCATCCCCTGGACGGCGGGCTCGAAACCCCTCCGGGCCATCGACCGGTAAACAGGAAACGCCCGGGGGCACCGATGCGCCTTCCGGGCGTTCCCGATCGCGGCGAACGCTCCCGCCGTTCAGCGCGAGCGGTTCTTGTCGATGATGGCGGCCAGGATCAGCAGGAAGGCCAGCAGCCGGATGGCGTACAGCCACACCGCCGCGGCGTCGCCGTCGGCCTGCACCAGCAGGCTCAGGGCGCCGCGCTGCAGCGCCAGCAGGCAGAACGCCGTTCCGAACGCCAGGAACAGGCGGTCGCGCGTCTCGCGCCAGAAGCGGAAGAAGAAGAGCCCGGCGGTGAGGTAGGCCATCACCATGGCCCCCGACACCACCGCCTTCAGCGCGTCTCCCATACCAGCCCGTAGATCAGCAGCAGCAGCCCGGCCAGCGCCGGAAACGAGCGCCAGAGCGAAAGGTCCATGCTGGGCACCACCCGCACGTCGATCACCAGCAGCACGTTGTTCACCGCCAGCCCCACGAAGCACAGCCCCACCCACAGCAGCAGCCGCACGCGGCCTTGCGCATAACCGCGCAGCAGCAGCACCGCGCAGGCAAGGCTGGTGAGCGCGCACAGCACGTACACGACGGTCGCCATCAGCGGTCCTTTCGGATGCGGAACGCGTCGGCCAGCGAACGCACGGGGTCCACCCGCTGGGCGAACAGGTGCTTGATCACCGACGCGCGGTTGGCCCGGTACGCCGCGGCCAGCTCGCCGGCGGGCGAGGCCTTCTCCCCCGCGGCGGCGTAGCGCCACGCGGGCGGCTCTCCGCCCAGCGGGACGGCAAGGCCCCGCCCCTCCAGCCGCTCCAGCGTGAGCGCGGCCGACTGCGGCACCGAGAAGATGGCCTGGCTCAGCGACTCGCACGTCCACACGCGGTCCGGCTGCCCCTGCAGCATCATCAACGCGTCCAGATCCTCGGCAGAGGTCACGTTCTCTGCCAGGAACCGCTGGACCTGTTCGGGAATCGCCGGATCAGCCAAACCTCGTCTCCACGCCGCGAGCGAACCTCACATCTTCGGCTGGGCACCCATATAACCCCCGGCCGAGGCGGGGCGCAACGGCCCGAACGACAAAGGCCCGGCCGGGAGCATCGCTTCCGGCCGGGCCTTCGTCCCGTGCTACCGAACCTTCGCCTCGCGCCTCAGCGCGGCAGCGCCACCGGCGCGGCGGCGGCCGGGGCGGCCTGCGCCACCGTCTCCACCTGCGCGGCGGGGGCGAGCGCCGCCGGCTCGGCGGCGGGGGCGGGGTGCACCGCGATGTGCGGGGCGATCACCAGCGACACGATGGACATCAGCTTGATCAGGATGTTCATCGACGGGCCCGAGGTGTCCTTGAAGGGGTCGCCCACGGTGTCGCCGGTCACGGCGGCCTTGTGCGCGTCACTCCCCTTGTACACGGTCTGGCCCTCGATCTCCACGCCCTTCTCGAAGCTCTTCTTGGCGTTGTCCCACGCGCCGCCGGCGTTGCTCTGGAACATGGCCATCAGCACGCCCGACACGGTCACCCCCGCCAGCATCCCGCCCAGCACCTCGGGGCCCATGGTGAAGCCCACCAGCACCGGCGCGATCAGCGCGATGGCACCCGGCGCGATCATCTCGCGGATCGCCGCCTGGGTGGAGATGGCCACGCACCGCTCGTACTCGGGCTTGCCGGTGCCCTCCATGATCCCGGGGATCTCGCGGAACTGCCGGCGCACCTCCTGCACCATCGCCATGGCCGCGCGCCCCACCGCGCTGATGGCCAGCGACGAGAAGATGAAGGGGATCATCGCCCCCACGAACAGCCCGCTCAGCACCCGCGCGTTGGAGATGTCGATGTGGTCGATGTGCGCGGTGCCCATGAAGGCCGCGAACAGCGCCAGCGAGGTGAGCGCGGCCGAGGCGATGGCGAAGCCCTTCCCCGTGGCCGCCGTGGTGTTCCCCACCGCGTCGAGCACGTCGGTGCGCTGGCGCACCTCCTTGGGGAGGTGGCTCATCTCGGCGATCCCGCCCGCGTTGTCGGCGATGGGGCCGAAGGCGTCGATGGCCAGCTGCATGGCCGTCGTGGCCATCATCCCCGCCGCGGCGATGGCCACGCCGTACAGCCCGGCCGCCTCGTAGCTGCCGATGATCCCGGCCGCCAGCACCAGGATGGGAAGGGTGGTCGACTCCATCCCCACCGCCAGCCCGCCGATCACGTTGGTGGCGCTGCCGGTGGACGACTGCCGCACGATGGAGAGCACCGGGCGGCGGCCCATGGCGGTGTAGTACTCGGTGATCAGGCTCATCAGCGCGCCCACCACCAGGCCGATGGCCACGGCCATGAACACCCCCATCGAGGTGAACGGCTCGGAGCCCGCCCGGCGCAGCGACATCTCGCCGCCCGGCAGCATCCACTGGATCACGAAGAACGAGGCGATGCCGGTGAGCACGATCGACGCCCAGTTCCCGATGTTCAGCGCCTGCTGCACGTTGCCGTTCTCGTCCTTCACCCGCACCAGCAGGATCCCCACCAGCGAGAACACGATCCCCAGCCCCGCGATCACCATGGGGAGGAGGATGGGCGAGAGCCCGCCGAACCCGCCGAAGTTGGCGTCGACGCTCACCTCGCGCCCCAGCACCATGGTGGCCAGGATGGTGGCCACGTAGCTGCCGAACAGGTCGGCGCCCATGCCGGCCACGTCGCCCACGTTGTCGCCCACGTTGTCGGCGATGGTGGCCGGGTTGCGCGGGTCGTCCTCGGGGATCCCGGCTTCGACCTTCCCCACCAGGTCGGCGCCCACGTCGGCCGCCTTGGTGTAGATGCCGCCGCCCACGCGGGCGAACAGCGCGATGCTCTCGGCGCCCAGCGAGAAGCCGGTGAGCACCTCCAGCGCGCGCGCCATGTCGGGGCCGCTGGCGCTGGAGCCGCGCACGAACATCTGGTACAGGACCAGGAAGAGCCCGCCCAGCCCCAGCACCGCCAGCCCCGCCACCCCCATCCCCATCACCGAGCCGCCGGCGAAGGAAACCTCGAGCGCCTTGCCCAGCGAGGTGCGCGCCGCGTTGGCCGTGCGCACGTTGGCCTTGGTGGCGATGTTCATCCCGATCCACCCGGCGGCCACCGAGAAGAGCGCGCCGATCACGAACGCGACCACGATGAACGGGCTGCTCCCCTCGCTGGCGTAGCCCAGGTAGGCCAGCCCCACCCCGGCGATCACCGCGAAGATGGCCAGCACGCGGTACTCGGCCAGCAGGAACGCCCGCGCGCCGTTGGCGATGTGGCCGCCGATCTCGCGCATGGCCTCGTTGCCGGGGTCCTGGCGGGTGACCCAGCCGGAGCGCCAGAAGGTGTACAGCAGGCCCAGCACGCCCAGGGCGGGGGCGATGTAAGCAATGGGTGTCATGGACGTTGGCAAAACGGAAAAGCCCGGTGCGCCCCCGCCCCGGGTCGTCCGGGGGGAGCGCACGACACAGGAAGATGCCGCGCGGCGCCGGGCCGGAAAGCACCGGTCCTACGCCGCGCGGCCCGTGAAGATAAAGCAAGAACGCCTTTTCGCCAGTCCCCCCGCCTGTTTCCGGCCTTTGATGGAAAAGCCCCGGCCCGCCGCGTGGCGGGCCGGGGCTTCCGGAGCCGGAGGACTCGCGCCAGGCTACGACTGGCCGTGGCCCACGTTGTGGCCGGTGCGGCCCAGGATGCTGTGGCTGCGGCCGTAGGCGAAGTAGATCAGCAGCCCCAGGACCATCCACACGATCAGGCGCAGCCAGGTGTCGCCCGGCAGGCCGTACATCATGTAGCCGCAGATCAGGATCCCCAGGATGGGCACCAGCGGGACCAGCGGGGTCTTGAAGGGGCGCTCGCGGTTGGGCTCGGCGTAGCGCAGGTAGATCACGCCGCCGCACACGATCACGAACGCCAGCAGCGTGCCGATCGACACCAGCTCGCCCAGCAGGCCGATGGGGAACAGCCCCGCGACCACCGCGGCCACGCACCCGGTGAGGATGGTGGTGACGTACGGGGTGCGGAAGCGGGGGTGCACCTTGGCGAACGACGGCGGGAGAAGCCCGTCGCGCGACATCGAGTAGAAGATGCGCGGCTGCCCCATCAGCATCACCAGCACCACCGAGGCCAGCCCCGCGATGGCGCCCACGTTGATGAAGAAGCCCAGCCACTTGAGCTGCGGGACCTGGTTGATGGCCACGAACACCGGGTGCGGAACGTTCAGGTCCTTGTAGTTGGCCAGCCCGGTCATCACCAGCGCCATCAGGATGTACAGCACCGTGCACACCGCCAGCGAGCCCAGCATCCCGATCGGCATGTCACGCTGCGGGTTCTTCGATTCCTGCGCCGCGGTGCTCACCGCGTCGAAGCCGATGTAGGCGAAGAACACCACCGCCGCCGCCGTCACGATGCCGCTGTAGCCGTACTTCCCGAACTCGCCCGTGGTGTTGGGCGGGATGAACGGGTGCCAGTTGGCGGTGTTCACGTACCGGAAGCCGAACCCGATCACCAGCAGCACGATGGCCAGCTTCACGTACACGATGATGTTGTTGAACTTGGCCGACTCCTGGATGCCGATCACCAGCAGGCAGGTCATCGCCAGCACCAGCACCATGGCGGGGAGGTTGATGATGCCGTCGGCGTTGCGCACCAGCGTGTGCGTCCCCTCCACGTTGAAGGGCGCCTGCGTCCACGCCGTGGGAAGCGGCATCCCCAGCTCGGCCAGGAACGAGGTGAAGTACCCCGACCACCCCACGGCCACCGTGCTCGCCCCGAACAGGTACTCCAGGATCAGGTCCCACCCGATGATCCAGGCGATCAGCTCGCCCAGCGTGGCATAGCCGTAGGTGTACGCGCTGCCCGCGATGGGGATCATGGCGGCGAACTCGGCGTAGCACAGCCCGGCGAACAGGCACCCCAGGCCGGCCAGCACGAACGACCACACCACCGCGGGGCCGGCGTGCTGCGCGGCCGCGGTGCCGGTGAGCACGAAGATGCCGGCGCCGATGATGGCGCCGATCCCCAGCATCACCAGGTTGGTTGCCGTGAGCGAGCGTTTCAGGGAGTGCTCGCCCTCCGAGAATGCGTCCTGCCGCAGCTCGTCGATGGACTTGCGAGCGAAGATGCTCATGCGGGCTCCTGTGGGGCGGAGGCGGCGATCCGTCCGCCGTGGGGGTGTGGCCGGGCGCCGCACGGTTGCGGCACGCCGATGGTCCCGCGGGGTTGGGGACCGGTCGAATGTCTGTTCGAACCGCCTGCACGGTGCGTGCTGCGCCGGGCGCGGGCCTCTGCGTCGGGATGGCGGAGGTGGGCCGGGCGGGCGCGACGGGCCGCCCGGGCGGTGCAACGGGCGGGTAACGGTTCGGAAAGGCAAGCAAACTGGGGCGATGCGCACGTGCCGTCAAGCGCGCGTCCGGTTTCGCCCACCCACCCCGCCTCGTTTCCCGCCCGCCCCGGTGGCGGGCGCTATCGGCCGCGCGCCCGCCCGTTCCCGCCCCGGCGCAAGGACGAAACGGCGTCTCCACTGGCGGACAGGCCGCCGGCGGCCCCGCCGCGAAAGGCCCGGGTTCGTCCGGGATGAGACACCGCGCGGGGCCGCGAGGGTTCCCGCCCTCACAAAAGTTTTACATCTCGCCGCGCGGCGGTGCCGGGAGATTCGACACGCGAGGGTCGCCCCACCCTTCCCCGCTTCCGCCGCCGTTGCGGCCCGGCCCGGGCGCGGGCGGATTGCGCGCGGCGGGCGCGGCGCGTAGCATCTGGTGCTTACGCCCTTCCGACACCCGACCGCCGAACCATGCCGCACAACTCCGGGCTGCTGGACGTACCCGATTCGCGCTCGTTCACGCTGCGCCGCGTCGCGCAGCGGCTGCTGAACGCGCAGCGCGTGGTGATCACCACGCACGTGAACTCCGACGGCGACGGATGCGGCTCCGAGGCGGCGGTGGCGGCGTGGCTGGAGGGGAGGGGCGTGGAGGCGACGATCGTCAACCCGACGGAGTTCCCGCAGACCTTCCGCTTCCTGCTGCACCGGCAGGACGTGGTGGCCGAGCTGGGCACCCCCGAGGCCGACGCGGCGATCGACGCGGCCGACCTGTTCCTGGTGCTGGACACCAGCGAGCCGCAGCGCGTGGGCGACCTGGCCCCCCGCCTCCCGCGGGCGCTGACCCTGGTCGTCGACCACCACCCCGCCGGCCGCGAGGTGGTGGGCGACACCGCCGTGCAGGACCCCACCGCCGCCGCCACCGGCGAGATGGTGTTCGACCTGATCACCGTGACCGGCGACGAGGTGCCGGCCGCGGCGGCGCTGGGCGCGTACGTGGCGCTGGTGAGCGACACCGGGAGCTTCCGCTACAGCAACACCACGCCGCGCGCGCACGCCGTGGCCGCCGACCTGCTGGGGCGGGGGATCGACCCCGAAGTGGTGTACCGGCGCCTGTTCGCCACCGCCCCGCTGCGCCGGCTGGAGCTGCTGCGCGAGGCGCTCTCCACCCTTCAGTTCGACGAAGAGGTGGGGTTGGCGTGGATGCTGGTGACGCGCGAGACCGCCCAGCGGCTGAACGCCGACGGCGAGGACTTCGACGGGCTGATCGAGCACGCGCGCTCCATCGCGGGCACCGAGGTGGCGCTGCTCTTCCGCGAGACCGACGAGGGGAAGACCAAGATCTCGTTCCGCTCCAACGGGCACGCCGACGTGAACCGCCTGGCGCGCAAGTTCGGCGGCGGCGGCCACGTGAAGGCCGCCGGCGCGCTGGTGGACGGCCCCGCCGCCAAGATCGCCCCGCCCGTGATCGCCGCCGTGCACGACGCCCTGCGGGGGTAGTCCGGAGCCCGGGCTTCCGTGTTTGAACCATCGGAACAACCTGCCTGCGGCCTCCACGGAGGGATCTGTTTCATGCTGAAGGCTTGCCGGAAATGCGGTCAGCTGGTCGATGAGAACACCGCCCGCTGTCCGAGATGCGGAATCGATTCCCCGAGAGGCCCGAAAGCTCGCCAGGCAGAGTGGCAGGACACCGGGACCACCCGTTCGACAGCCGTTCCGGGCATTGGGCAAGAGCCGTTGAGCGAGCAGCCCGCGGTGGCGGTGGGAAAGGTCGTCGTCACGGGTCTGGAAATTCCATTCGGTGACCTCGTCATTCTCATCATCAAAGTGACACTCGCGTCGATTCCCGCCTATCTCATTCTGCTAACCCTGTCTGCAATTTTGGTCGTGCTGTTCGGAGGGTTCCTGGCAGCACTGGCCCGCGTGGGTGCTTCAATCCACTGATTGTTTACACTGGATGCAGCGAAGGGGAGCACCGCGGCGGTGCTCCCCTTCGTTGTGCGCTCCCGTCCGGCGACGGTGCTCAGTCGCTGTACGGGTGGGCCTTGGCGTAGTTGTACGCGG
>DASSJS010000057.1:0-61386 GCA_035691085.1 Longimicrobium sp. | reverse complement strand
GACCATCGAGTACGCCACCGGGCTCTTCCAGGCCGAGACCGCCCGTCGCATCGCGCGGCACTTGGAGGTGCTGCTGGCCGCCGCGGCCGCCGACCCGGCGCGCCCCATCTCCCGCCTCCCGCTGGCCACCGCCGACGAGCGCGAGACGCTGCTGCGCGAGTGGAGCGGCACGGGCGAGCGTTTCGCCACCCGCGGCGCGCTGCACCAGCGCTTCGAGGCCCGCGCCGCCGAGCGCCCCGGCGCGGTTGCGCTGACCTGCGAGGGCGAGTCGTGGACGTACGCCGAGCTGAACGCGCGGGCCAACCGGCTGGCGCGGCGCCTCCGCGCGCTGGGCGTGGGCCCCGAGAGCCGCGTGGGGCTGTGCGCCGAGCGCTCGCCCGCCCTGGTGGCCGGGGTGCTGGCCATCCTGAAGGCCGGCGGCGCCTACGTTCCGCTCGACCCCGCGTACCCCGCCGGGCGCCTGGCGTACATGGCCCAGGATTCCGGGATCCGCGTCCTCCTGGCCCAGTCGGCGCTGCGCGACCGCGTCCAGGTAGACGGGATCGAGGTGCTGGCCCTGGAAGACGCGCCCCTCGACGAGCTCCCGGACGACCTGGGGATCACGGTCGTCCCGGAGCAGCTCGCCTACGTGATCTACACCTCGGGCTCCACCGGGCGGCCCAAGGGCGTGGGGGTGACGCACGCCAACGTGCTGCGCCTGTTCGATTCGACCGCGGCGGGGTTCTCCTTCTCCGAGCGCGACGTGTGGACGCTCTTCCACTCCTACGCCTTCGACTTCTCGGTGTGGGAGATCTGGGGCGCGCTGCTGCACGGCGGGCGGCTGGTGGTGGTGCCCTGGGAGGTGTCGCGCACCCCGGCCGCCTTCCGCGCGCTGCTGGCCAGCGAAGGGGTGACGGTCCTGAGCCAGACCCCCTCCGCCTTCCGCGCGCTGGCCGCGGCAGACCGCGATGAGCCCGAGCCGCTGGCGGCGCTGCGCACCGTGGTGTTCGGCGGCGAGGCGCTGCGCTACGAGAGCCTGCGCGGGTGGCTGGACCGCTACGGCCCCCGCCGCCCGCGGCTGGTGAACATGTACGGGATCACCGAGACCACCGTGCACGTCACCTGGCACACCGTCACCGGCGCCGAGCTGCGCGACGGCGGCGCCGGGAGCGGGATTGGCACCGCTCTCCCCGACCTGCGCGTGTACGTGCTGGACCCGGCCGGCAACCCCTGCCCCGTGGGCGTCCCCGGCGAGCTGCACGTGGGCGGCGCGGGGGTGGCGCGCGGCTACCTGGGCCGCCCCGCCCTCACCGCCACACGCTTCGTCCCCGATCCGTTCTCGGGGGATGAGGGCGCGCGGCTGTACCGCTCGGGCGACCTGGCCCGTTGGCGGGCGGACGGAACGCTCGAGTCGCTGGGCCGCATCGACCAGCAGGTGAAGGTGCGCGGCTTCCGCATCGAGCTGGGCGAGATCGAGTCCGTCCTCCTGGCGCAGCCGGGCGTCTCCGCCGCGGCGGTGGCCGTGCGCGGCGAGGGGGACGACGCGGCGCTGGCGGCGTACGTGGTCGCCGAGCTGGGCGCGGCGCCGCAGGCGGCGGAGCTGCGCGAGGCGCTGAAGCAGCACCTTCCCGAGTACATGGTCCCCGCCGCCTTCGTGGCGCTGGAGCGCATCCCCCTCACCCCCAACGGCAAGCTCGACCGCGCCGCCCTCCCCGACCCCGGCGCCGCGGACGCGGCCGGCGAGGCCGCCTTCATCGCCCCGCGCACCCCGACGGAAGAGGTGCTGGCCGCGGTGTGGGCCGAGGTGCTGCGGGTGGAGCGGGTGGGCGCCGGCGACGACTTCTTCGCCCTGGGCGGGCACTCGCTGCTGGCCATGCGCCTGGTGGGCCGCATCCGCGAGGTGCTGGCGGTGGACGTGCCGCTGCGCGCGCTCTTCGAATCGCCCACGCTCGAGGCGCTGGCCGGCGTGGTGGAGGAGACCCGCCGCGCGGGCGCGCCGCCGGTGCCGCCCGTGGTGCCGGTGGGCCGCGGCGAGCCGCTCCCCCTTTCGTTCGCGCAGCAGCGGCTCTGGTTCGTGGACCGGATGGAGCCCGGAAGCGCGCTGTACAACCTTCCCGCCGCGCTGCGCCTGTCGGGCGCGCTGGACGTGGCGGCGCTGGAACGCGCGCTGGGCGAGATCGTACGCCGGCACGAGTCGCTGCGCACCACCTTCGCCGAGGCGGGCGACCGGCCGGTGCAGGTGATCGCGCCGTTCACCGGCTTCGCGCTGGCGATGGAGGATCTTTCCACCGTCGACGAGGCCGCGCGCGAGGGCGAGGTGCTGGCGCGGGTGAGAGACGAGGCGGCGGGGACGTTCGACCTGGCCGCGGGGCCGCTCTTCCGCGCGACGCTGCTGAAGGCCGGCCCCACCGAGCACGTGCTGGTGCTGGCCGCGCACCACGCGGTGACCGACGGATGGAGCACGGCCGTGCTCCTGCGCGAGCTGTCGGCGCTGTACGGCGCCTTCCGGCAGGGGGGTGAGTCTCCGCTCCCCGAGCTGGCGGTGCAGTACGCCGACTACGCCGTGTGGCAGCGCCGGCAGCTGGGCGGCGGCGCGCTGGAGCGGCAGCTGGCGTGGTGGAAGGAGCGGCTGGCGGGCGCCCCCGAGCTGCTGGAGCTTCCCGCCGACCGTCCGCGCCCGGCGGTGGCGGGGCGCGAGGGCGCGTCGGAGCCGGTGCGGCTGGATGCCGCGGTGCTGGAGGGAATGCGCGCGCTGGCCAGGCAGAACGGCGCCACCCTCTTCGGCGTGCTGGTGGGCGCCTTCCAGGTGCTGCTGGGCCGCTACGCCGCCAGCGACGACGTGGTGGTGGGCACCACCGTGGCGGGGCGCACGCGGGGCGAGGTGCAGCCGCTGGTGGGGCTGTTCATGAACACGCTGGTGCTGCGCACCGACCTTTCCGGCGACCCGGCCTTCGCCGAGGTGCTGCGGCGCGTGCGCGAGGCCACGCTGGGCGCCTGGGACCACGCCGACGCGCCCTTCGAGCGCGTGGTGGACGAGCTGCGCCCCGAGCGCACGCTGAGCCACGCACCGGTCTTCCAGGTGCTGGTGGAGCTGCACGACGCGCTGGGCCCCGCCGCCACCCTGGACGGGGTGGAGGTGAGCGGCGTTCCGCTGGATGCCGGCACCGCCAAGTTCGACCTGACGCTGGCGCTGCGACCCGGCGCGGACGGCCTGGCCGGGGTGCTGAACTACCGCACCGACCTCTTCGAGCCCGCCACCATCCGCCGCATGGTGGAGCACCTGGGGCGCGTGCTGGAGCAGGTGATCGCCAGCCCCGCCGCGCCCATCTCGCGGCTGGAGCTGATGGGCGCCGCCGAGCGCGAGCGGGTGGTGGGCGAGTGGAACCGCACCGCCGCCGCGTACCCCGCCGATCGCTGCATCCACCACCTCTTCGAGGCGCGGGCCGCGCGCACGCCGGGCGCCGCCGCCCTCATCTCTGGCGGCGAGCAGCTGTCGTACGGCGAGCTGGACGCGCGCGCCAACCAGCTCGCGCGCCACCTGCGCCGCATGGACGTGGGGCCCGAGGTCCGCGTGGGTCTGTGCCTGGAGCGCGGGCCGGAGCTGCTGGTGTCGATCCTGGGGGTGATGAAGGCCGGGGGCGCGTACGTCCCCGTGGACCCCGCGCACCCAGCCGAGCGCATCGGCTACGTGCTGGATGATTCCGCGGTCACCGTGCTGCTCACCCAGGCGCGGCTGCGCGAGCGGCTCCCGGCGCACGGCGGCCTCCGCGTCATCGCGGTGGACGAGGCGTGGGGCGAGATCGCGGCCGAGCCGGCGGACGCGGTGGAGAGCGGCGTGACGGCCGAGAACCTGGCGTACGTCATCTACACCTCGGGCTCCACCGGGCGGCCCAAGGGCGTGGCCATGCACCATCGCGGCGTGTGCAACTACATCGCGTGGGGCGTGGAGGCGTACGGCGCGGGCGAGGGGAACGGCGCGCCCGTGTTCACCTCGATGGCGGTGGACCTGACCATCACCAACCTCCTCCCCCTCTTCGCCGGCAAGCCCATCGTCCTGCTGCCGGAAGAGAACGCGGTGGAGGCGCTGGCCGCGGCGCTGCGCGAAAAGCCGGGCTTCGGGCTGATCAAGATCACCCCCGTTCACCTGACGCTGCTGAACGCGCTGCTGGAGCCGCACGAGCTGGCCGGCGCCGCGCGCACGCTGGTGATCGGCGCCGACTTCCTGTCCGCCGAGCCCACGGTCCCCTGGCAGGAGCACGCCCCGGGCGTGCGGCTGATGAACGAGTACGGGCCGACGGAGACGGTGGTCGGCTGCTCGGCCTACACCCTCCCCAACGGCGCGCACCGCCACGGCGCCGTCCCCGTGGGCGGGCCGATCCGGAACCTCACCTTCTACGTGCTCGACCGGTGGATGCGGCCGGTGCCCATCGGCCTCCCCGGCGAGCTGTACATCGGCGGCGCGGGGGTGGCGCGCGGATACCTGGGGCGGGCGGCGCTGTCGGCCGAGAAGTTCGTCCCCGACCCGTTCGCGGGAGCGGGCGCGCGGATGTACCGCACGGGCGACCGGGCGCGCTGGCTGGCGGACGGCAACCTGGTGATCCTGGGCCGCACCGACCACCAGGTGAAGATCCGCGGCTACCGCGTGGAGCCGGGCGAGATCGAGGCCGCGCTGCGCCGCCATCCCGCCGTCTCCGCCGCGCTGGTGGTGGTGCGCGAGGACCGGCCGGGCGACCGCCGCCTGGCCGCCTACGTGGTGGCTGAGGACGGGGCCGACGCGGCCACGCTGCGCGAGCACCTGCGCCGGACGCTCCCCGAGTACATGGTCCCCGCCGCCTTCGTGCGGCTGGACGCGCTCCCGCAAACCGCCACGGGGAAGCTGGACCCGAAGCTCCTTCCCGCGCCCGAGCAGGCGGGCGCAGACGGGCCTCGCACGGCCCCGCGCACGCCGGTGGAGCAGGCGCTGGCCGCGATCTGGGCCGAGGTGCTGCGGCGCGATGAGGTGGGGGCGGACGAGAACTTCTTCGAGCTGGGCGGCGACAGCATCCTCAGCATCCAGGTGGTGACGCGCGCCCGCCGCGCGGGGCTGGAGGTCACGCCGCGGCAGATGTTCGAGTACCAGACCATCGCCGAGCTGGCCTCCGTGGTCCAGGGCGCCGCGGCGCGCCCGTCCACCCAGCCGGAGGCGGCGGGCGGGGCGGCGCGGCTCACGCCGATCCAGTCGTGGCTGCTGGAGCAGGACTTGGCGGCCGTCCATCACTACAACCAGGCCATGCTGATCGAGGTCGATCCCTCGATCACGCCCGACGTGCTGGAAGCCGCGCTCGCCGCGGTCGTCTCGCACCACGACGCATTCCGCCTGCGCTTCCGCCGCGCGGAGGGCGGGTGGGAGCAGTGGCACGCGGAGGGTGCCGGCGTGGAGATGGAGCGCATCGACCTCTCCAGCCTCTCGGCCGACGAGCAGGACGCGGAGCAGGGACGGGTCGCGCAGGCGCGTCAGGCGAGCCTGGAGCTGGAGCGCGGCCCCATCGCCCGCGCGGTGCTCTTCGATCGCGGCGATCGGCGGGTGCTGCTGCTGGCCGTGCACCACCTGGCCGTGGACGGCGTATCGTGGCGCATCCTCCGTGACGACCTGGAGCGCGCCTGCGGGCAGATCGAGTCTGGCGCCCCCGTCGATCTTGGCGCGAGGACGACGTCCTTCGGCCGCTGGGGCGACGTGCTGGCCGCCCACGCGGCGCGCGAGGAAGTGCGGGCAGAGGCCGATTGGTGGCTGGCGCAGGGCGCCGACGGCATCGCCCCGCTCCCCGTGGACGGCGCGGGCGAGGCGAGGGTAGAGACCTCGCGCACCGTCACCGTCACGCTGGGCGAGGACGAGACCGCCGCGCTCCTGCGCGAGGTCCCCGCCGCCTACCGCACGCAGGTGAACGACGCGCTCCTGGCCGCCCTGGCCGACGCCGTGGGGCGCTGGAGCGGGAGCCCGCGCGTGCGCATCGCGCTGGAGGGGCACGGGCGCCACGAGGAGGTGAGCGAGGGCGTGGACCTTACCCGCACCGTGGGGTGGTTCACCGCGCTGTACCCGGTGGTGCTCGACACCCTGCGCGGCGCCGGCCCGGGGCAGCGTCTGAAGCACGTGAAGGAGCAGCTCCGCGCCGTTCCCGCGCACGGCATCGGCCACGGCGCGCTGCGCTGGCTGTCTCCAGACGCGGAGGTGAGGCGTGCGCTGGCGGCCCACCCCGAGCCGCAGATCGCCTTCAACTACCTGGGGCAGCTGGACGGGGGGATCGACCCCGGCGCGCGCCTGCGCTTCGCCACCGGGCCGCGCGGCGGCGACCGGGCGGGCCAGAACCGGCGCGCGCACCTGCTGGAGGTGAACGGCGGCGTGCGCGACGGCCGGCTGCGGCTGGACTGGACCTATGCCGAGGGCGTGCACCGGCGCGAGACGGTGGAGCGGCTGGCGGCGGACTATCTCGAGTCGCTGCGCGCGCTGGTGGCGCACTGCCGCGAGCCGGGCGCCGGCGCCTGCACCCCCTCCGACTTCCCGCTCGCCGCGCTCTCGCAGACTGAGCTCGACACGCTGCTGGCCGGCCGCGGCGCCGTGGACGACGTGTATCCGCTCTCGCCGATGCAGGAGGGGATCCTCTTCCACGCGGTGTACGGCGGCGAGACGCAGGCGTACCAGGTGCAGGTCGCGCTGCGGCTGGAGGGCGCGCTCGACGCCGCGCTCTTCCGCCGCGCCTGGGGCGAGATCGTGGCCCGGCACCCGGCGCTGCGCACCGGCTTTGCCTGGCAGGGGCTCACCCGTCCCTTGCAGATCGTCCACGCCTCCGCCGAGATCCCGTGGCTCGAGGAAGACTGGCGCGGCCGGTCCACCGAGGATCAGGACGAAGCGCTGGAGCGGTATTTGGCCGACGACCGCGCCCGCGGCTTCGCGCTGGAGCGGGCGCCGCTGCTGCGCTGCGCGCTCTTCCGCGTGGGCGACGGCGCGCACTGGTTCGTGCGCAGCCAGCACCACCTGTTGACCGACGGCTGGGCCACCAGCCGCGTGGCCAGCGAGGCCTTCGCGCTGTACCGCGGCTGGAGCAGCGGCGAGACGGTGGAGCTCCGCCGCCCGCGCCCCTACCGCGACTTCATCGCCTGGCTGGCGCGGCAGGGTGCGGACGTCGGCGAGCGCCACTGGCGCGAAGTGCTGGACGGCTTCGCGCAGCCCACGCCGATCCCGGCCGACCGCGCGGCGCTCCCCGAAACGCCGCCCAGCTACGCCCGCCGCGCGGACGTGCTCTCCCCCGAGCGCACGCGCGCGCTGGAAGAGGCGGCGCGGCGGCGGCAGGTGACGCTGAACACCATGCTGCAGGGCGCGTGGGCGCTGCTCCTGGCGCGCCACGCGGGCGTGGACGACGTGGTGTTCGGCAACTCCGTCTCGGGCCGCCCGGCGGCGCTGGACGGGGTGGAAGAGATGGTGGGCGTGTTCATCAACACCCTCCCCGCGCGCGTCCGCACTCCCCGCGCGGCGCGGCTGGGGGCGTGGCTGAACGAGCTGCAGCGCGCGCAGGCCGAGGCGCGCGAGCACGAGCACGCGCCGCTGGTGCAGGTGCAGGCGTGGAGCCAGGTGCCGCGCGGCACCGCGCTCTTCGAAACCCTGTTCGCCTTCGAGAACTTCCCCTTCGAGCGCGCTGCCAGCATCTCCGGGCCGCTGCGGGTGACGGCGGGGCGCGCGCTGGAATCCAACACCTACCCGCTGTCGCTGATCGCCGTCCCCGGCGAGGGGCTCTCCCTTACCCTGGGATATGACGAGACGCGCTTCGACGCGCCCACCGTGGACCGCATCCTGGCGCACCTGCAGGGCGTGCTGGAGCGGATGTCGGGGGACGACGACCCGCGGCTGGACGAGATCGGGCTGGTGAGCGACGACGAGCGCCGGCTGCTGACCGACGAGTGGAACCGCACCGACCGCCCGTACCCGCGCGCCGCCTGCATCCACGAGCTCTTCGACGCGCAGGTACGGGCGCGGCCGGAGGCGGTGGCACTGGCGTGGAGCGGGGTGGACCTCACCTACCGCGAGCTGGCGGAGCGGGCCAACCGGCTGGCGCACCACCTGGCCGGGCGCGGCGTGGGCCCCGAGGCCCGCGTGGGCGTGCTGCTGGAGCGCGGCCCGGAGCTGATCGTCTCCATCCTTGCCATCCTGAAGGCCGGCGGCTGCTACGTGCCGCTGGACCCATCGTACCCCGCCGAGCGGCTGGAGCTGATGCTGGCCGACGCCGGGATCCGCGTCCTGCTGACGCAGACCGCGCTGGCCGGCGCGGTGCCGGCCGGCGAGCGTACCGTCATCCATCTGGACGAGGCGGCGGATGCACTCGCCGCGGAGCCGGCGGACGCGCCGGACAGCGGCGCCACGGCGCAGAACCTGGCGTACATCGTCTACACCAGCGGAAGCACCGGGCGGCCCAAGGGAGTGATGGTGGCGCACCGGCACGTGGTGCAGCTGGTGTGCGAGACGGATTACGTCCACCTGGGGCCGGGCGACCGCGTGGCGCAGGCCTCCAACGCCAGCTTCGACGCGCTGGCCTTCGAGGCGTGGGGCGCGCTGCTGAACGGCGCCACCCTGGTGGGCATCCCCCGCGACGTCCTCCTTTCCCCCGCCGCGCTGCGCGAGGTGCTGCGCCAGGAGCGCATCACCACGCTGTATCAAACGACGGCGCTGCTCAACCAGCTCACCCGCGAGGAGCCCGGCATCTTCGCCCCGCTGCGCGAGGTGCTGTTCGGCGGGCAGGCGGCGGACGCCGCCCGGGTGCGCGCGCTGCTGCGCGAGGGCCGCCCAGAGCGCCTGCTGCACATGTACGGGCCGACGGAGACCACCGCCTGGTGCTCGTACGAAGCGCTGGAGCGGGTGGACGACGGGGCGGCCAGCGTCTCCGTGGGCCGCCCCACCGGCAACGCCCGCATCTACCTGCTGGACGAAGCGCTGCGGCCGGTGCCGGTGGGCGTGCCGGGCGAGGCGTACGTGGGCGGCGGCGGGATCGTGCGCGGCTACCTGGACCGGCCGGCGCTCACCGCCGAGCGCTTCGTCCCCGACCCCTTCGCCGCCGAGCCGGGCGCGCGGATGTACCGCACGGGCGACCGGCTGCGCTGGAAGGCGGGGGGCACGCTGGAGTTCGTGGGCCGCGTGGACGAGCAGGTGAAGATCCGCGGCTTCCGCATCGAGCCCGGCGAGGTGGAGGCCGCCCTGTGCGCGCACCCCGCCGTGCGCGAAGCCCGCGTGATCGTGCGCGAGGACGTGCCGGGCGAGCGCCGCCTGGTGGCCTACGCCGTGGGCGGCGACACGGGCGACGTGCTGCGCGCCGCGCTCCGCCGCACCCTTCCCGAGTACATGGTCCCCGCCGCCGTCGTCGTCATCGACCGGCTGCCGCTGACCCCCAACGGCAAGCTCGACGTGCGCGCCCTTCCCGCGCCCGATTACGCGGGCGAGGGAGCGTACGTTCCCCCGCGCACGCCGGTGGAAGAGGTGCTGGCCGGGGTGTGGGCGCAGGTGCTGGGCGCCGAGCGCGTGGGGGTGGAGGAAAGCTTCTTCGCGCTGGGCGGGCACTCGCTGCTGGCCATGCGCGTGGTGTCGCGCGTCCGCGAGCTGTTCGCGGTGGAGCTGCCGCTGCGCGCGCTGTTCGAGGGGCCCACCATCGCCCAGCTGGCCGCGCGGGTGGAGGCGCTGCGCGGGGCGGGCGCCGCCACGCTCCCGCCGCTGGAGCGGGTGGAGGGCGACGCGCCGCCGCTGTCGTTCGCGCAGGAGCGGCTCTGGTTCCTGGACCGGATGGAGCCCGACGGCTCGTCGTACAACATCCACACCGCGCTGCGGCTCTCCGGCGCGCTCGACGTCCCCGCCTTGGAGAAGGCGCTGAGCGAGCTGGTGCGCCGCCACGAGGCGCTGCGCACCACCTTCCGCGAGGTGGACGGGGTGCCGGTGCAGTCCATCGCCCCCTTCGCCGGCTTCACGCTGGCCATCGACGACCTTTCGCGGATGGACGACGACGCCCGCGAGGCCGAGGTGCTCCGCCGCGCGGCCGACGAGGCGGCGCGCCCCTTCGACCTGGCGCGCGGCCCGCTCTTCCGCACCGCGCTCCTGCGCCTGGCCGCCGACGAGCACGTGCTGCTGATGGCCATGCACCACGTGGTGAGCGACGGCGAGAGCACGGGCGTGCTCTTCCGCGAGCTGAGCGCGCTCTACGCCGCCGCGCGCGACGGGCGCGACGCCCGTCTCCCCGCCCCGCCGGTGCGCTATGCCGACTACGCGGCGTGGCAGCGGCGGGTGCTGAGCGGCGAGGTGCTGGCGGGCGAGCTGGCGTGGTGGCGCGAGCGGCTGGCCGGCGCCCCGGCGCTGCTGGAGCTGCCGGCCGACCACCCGCGCCCCGCCGTGCAGCGCCACCGCGGCGCCTGGCTGCACGCCCAGCTCCCGGCCGGCGTGCTGGGCGGGCTGCGCGCGCTGGCCCGGGCCGAGGGCGCCACGCTGTACATGGTGCTGCTGGGCGCCTTCCAGGCGCTGCTCGCCCGCTCGGGCGCCGGCACCGACCTGGTGATCGGGAGCCCCGTGGCCGGGCGCGCGCGCCGCGAGCTGGAAGACGTGGTGGGCCTCTTCGTCAACACGCTGGTGCTGCGCGCCGACCTCTCCGGCGACCCCGCCTTCCGCGAGGTGCTGCGGCGCGTGCGCGAGGTGACGCTGGGCGCCTACGAGCACCCCGACGTCCCCTTCGAGAAGCTGGTGGAGGCGCTGCGCCCCGAGCGGAGCCTGAGCCACTCCCCGCTCTTCCAGGTGATGTTCTCGCTCGACCACGCCGAGGCCTCGCCGCTGGAGCTGGCCGGCGTGCGCATCTCGCGCGTGCACGCCGAGATGTCGAGCACGCAGTTCGACCTGTCGCTGGGTCTGACCGTCGGCGACGACGGGCTGCGCGCGGCGGTGGAGTACAGCACCGACCTCTTCCGCCCCGCCACCATCGAGCGGCTGGTGGCGCGGCTGGCGCGCGTGCTGGAGCAGGTGACCGCCGACCCCGACGTGCGCCTCTCCGCCCTGCAACTGCTGGACGATGCCGAGCGCCGCCGGCTGGTGGAGGAGTGGGGCCGCGCGGATGCCGGAGCCTCCGTCCGTCCCCTCCCCGAACTCGTGGCCGAACAGGCCGCGCGCACGCCGGGCGCGGTGGCGGTGGAGATGGAGGGCGAGCGGCTGACCTACGCCGAGCTGGACGCGCGCGCCGGCCGCCTCGCCCGCCACCTGGCCGGGCTGGGCGTGGGCCCCGAGGTGCGCGTGGGCGTCTGCGTGGACCGCGGGGTGGAGATGGTGGTGGCGCTCCTGGCCGTGTGGAAGGCGGGCGGCGCGTACGTGCCGCTGGACCCCGCCTATCCGCCCGAACGGCTCGCCTACATGCTGGCCGACTCGGGCGCGGCCGTGCTCCTCACCCAATCACGGCTGCGCGACGCGCTCCCCGCCCCCGCCGCCGTGCGCGTCGTCCGCATGGATACGGACGCGGCGGCGATCGCCGCCGCCTCCGCCGCGCTCCCGTCTGCCACGGAGCCGGGCGCGCTGGCGTACGTCATCTACACCTCCGGCAGCACGGGCACGCCCAAGGGCGTGGCCGTGGAGCACCGCTCCATCGCGCAGTACGTGGTGAACGCGGCGCGGACGTACGAGGTCGGCCCGCGCGACCGCGTGCTGCAGTTCCACTCCATCAGCTTCGACCCGGCGGCCGAGGAGATCTTCGGCGCGCTGGTGTCGGGCGCCACGCTGGTGCTGCGGGGGGACGGGACGCTGGCCGGCCCCGAGGCCTTCTGGGATGCGTGCCGCCGCGACCGCATCACCCTGATCGACCTGCCGACGGCGATCTGGCACCCGCTGGCCTCGGCGCTCGACGGCCGGCCCGGCCTGTTCCCCGACTCCCTCCGCCTGGCGGTGATCGGCGGCGAGCGGGTCCTTGCCGAGCCGCTGCGGGCGTGGCGCCGCGCCGCGGGGAGGCGCGTGCGCCTGCTGAACAGCTACGGCCCCACCGAGATGGCCGTGGGCGCCTCGGTGTGGGAGGCGCCGGCGGACGGCGGCGCGGCGGACGAAGGCGTGGTGCCCATCGGCCGGCCGGTGCCGGGCGGGCGCTGCTACGTGCTGGACGCCGCCGGCCGCCCCGCGCCGCTGGGCGTGCCTGGCGAGCTGTACACCGGCGGCGTGCAGGTGGCGCGCGGCTACCTGGGCCGGCCGGGGATGACGGCGGAGCGCTTCGTCCCCGATCCGTTCAGCGGCGAGCCCGGGGCGCGGCTGTACCGCACGGGCGACCGCGCGCGATGGGTGGAGGAGCCGGCTTCGGCGGATGGCTCGCCCACCGGCGTGCTGGAGTACCTGGGCCGCCTGGACGAGCAGGTGAAGCTGAGCGGGATCCGTATCGAGCTGGGCGAGATCGAGTCCGTTCTCCTGGCGCAACCGGGGGTGCTCGAGTGCGCCGCGGTGGTGCGCGAGAGCGCCGGCGGCACCCAGCAGCTCGTCGCCTACGTGGTGGGTGAAGGAGGCGCCGCGCGGGCGGCCGAGCTGCGCGCCGGGCTGCGGCGCTCGCTCCCGCAGCACATGGTGCCGGGCGCGCTGGCCTTCGTCGATCGCCTGCCGCTGACGCCCAACGGCAAGCTCGACCGCCGCGCCCTTCCCGAGCCGGTGGAAGAGAGCGCCGCGCCGGCCGCCCTCCCGCGCTCGGAGCTGGAGGCGCGCGTGGCCGAGGCGTGGCGCGACGTGCTGGGCCGCGCCCAGGTGGGCGTGCGCGACAACTTCTTCGACCTGGGCGGCACCTCGCTCCTGCTGTACCGCGTGTTCAGCCGCGTTCGCGTGCTGCGCCGCGACCTGCGCGTGGTGGACCTGTTCCGCTACCCCACCGTGGAATCGCTCGCCGGCTACCTGGCCGAGGGGGTTCCCGCCGACGGCTTCGAGCCGCGGGCCCGCCCGTCCGTCGAGCCTGCCCGCGATGCCGCGCCGGACGTGTCGATCCAGCCCGCCGCCCAGGCGTGGCGGGGCGAGATGGAGGTCCGCGACGGCGACGTGGCCGTGGTGGGGATGGCGTGCCGCTTCCCCGGCGCGGCCACGCCGCGGGAGTTCTGGCGGAACCTGGCGGGCGGCGTGGAGTCGATCGCCTTCTTCACCGACCAGGAGCTGCGCGAGGCCGGCGTATCCGACCGCGCGCTGGGCGACCCCGCGTACGTCCGCGCGCACGGGGCGCTGGATCAGCCGTGGGCGTTCGACGCGCCGTTCTTCGGCATCGGCCCGCGCGAGGCGGCGGCGATGGACCCGCAGCACCGCGTGTTCCTGGAGTGTGCCTGGAGCGCGCTGGAAGACGCCGGCGTGGACCCCGCGAGCTACCCGGGCGCCATCGGCGTGTACGGCGGCTCGGGGAGCAGCGGCCACGGCGACCGCGTGCTGGCCGACCCGGAGCTGGCCGAATCCATCGGCCGCGAGGTGGCGGTGCTGGCCAACGGGCGCGACTTCCTGGCCACCCGCGTGAGCTACAAGCTGGGGCTGCGCGGGCCCAGCGTGGTGGTGCAGTCGGCCTGCTCCACCAGCCTGGTGGCCATCCACCTGGCGTGCCGCTCCCTGGTGGGCGGCGAGTGCGACCTGGCGCTGGCCGGCGGCGCCACCATCACCCCCGACCCGGCCGGGTACGAGTTCCAGGAAGGCGGCATCCTCTCCCCCGACGGCCACTGCCGCGCCTTCGACGCGCGCGCGGCGGGGACGGTGGGCGGCTCGGGCGCGGGGGTGGTGGCGCTCAAGCGCCTGGCCGACGCGCTGCGCGACGGCGACGTGATCCACGCCGTGGTGAAGGGCTCGGCCATCAACAACGACGCCGCCGAGAAGGTGGGCTTCACCGCCCCCAGCGTCCGGGGCCAGGCGCAGGCCATCGCGCGGGCGCTGGAGGTGGCGGGCGTGGAGCCGCGAGACGTCAGCTACGTGGAGGCGCACGGCACCGGCACCCCGCTGGGCGACCCGATCGAGATCGCCGCGCTGCGCGAGGTGTTCGGCGAGGCGCCGCGCGGGCCGTGGTGCGCGCTGGGCGCGGTGAAGTGCAACGTGGGCCACCTGGACACGGCGGCGGGCGTGGCCGGCTTCATCAAGGCCGTGCTGGCGCTGAAGCACCGCGTGCTCCCGCCCACGCCTCACTTCACGGCGGCCAACCCCGACACGGGGCTCGATGGATCGCCCTTCGCCGTGAACGCGGCGGCGCGGCCGTGGGAAAGCGCGGGCGCGCCGCGGCGGGCCGGCGTCAGCTCGTTCGGGATGGGCGGCACCAACGCCCACGTGGTGCTGGAGGAAGCGCCCGCCGCCGCGCCGTCGGCGGACGACGGACGCGCGGAGCTGCTGGTGCTGAGCGCCCGCGGCGAGGGCGCGCTGGAGCGGATGCGCGCCACGCTGGCGGCGCACCTCCAGCAGAACCCGGCGCTCGCCCTGGCCGACGTCGCCCACACGCTGCAGCGGCGCCGCGCGGCGCACCCGCTGCGCTGGGCCGCCCCCGCGCGGTCGATCGACGAGGCACGCGAGGCGCTCGCCCGCCCCGCGCAGCCGCGCCGGGCGGAGCGCGCGGTGCCGGTGGCCTTCCTCTTCCCTGGGCAGGGAACGCAGTACGCGGGGATGGCGCGCGCGCTGTACGACGCCGAGCCCGTGTTCCGCGGCGAGTTGGACCGCTGCGCCCAGGCGCTGGCCGGGGTGGGGATGGACCTGCGCGCCGCGCTCTTCCCCGCCCCGGGCGGTGAGGAAGAGGCCAACACGCGGCTGCGGCAGACGCGCTGGACGCAGCCCGCCCTCTTCGCCGTGGAATACGCGCTGGCGAAGCAGTGGATGCACTGGGGCGTGCGGCCGGCGGCCATGCTGGGCCACAGCATCGGCGAGTACGTGGCGGCGTGCCTGGCGGGTGTCTTCACCCCCGAGGCCGCGCTGCGGCTGGTGGAGGCGCGCGGGCGGCTGATGCAGGCGCTCCCGGCGGGCGCCATGCTGGCCGTGCCGCTCCCCGAGGACGAGGTGCGCCCGCTCCTTTCCGAGCGGCTGTCGCTGGCGGCGGTGAACAGCGCCGCGCACTGCGTGGTCTCGGGCGACGCGGCGAGCGTGGAGCGGCTGGAGGGGGTGCTGGCGGAGCGCGGGGTGTCGGCGCGGCGGCTGCACACCTCGCACGCCTTCCACTCGGCGGCCATGGACCCCATCCTGGGCGCCTTCGAGGCCGAGGTGCGCGCCGCGCGCCCGGCCGAGCCGTCCATCCCCTTCGTCTCCAACCTCACCGGCGACTGGATCACGGCCGCGCAGGCGACGGACCCGGGGTACTGGGTGCGCCACCTGCGCCACACCGTGCGCTTCGGCGACGGCGTGGGGCGGCTGCTGGAGGACCCCGCGCGCGTGCTCCTGGAGGTGGGCCCCGGCGACACGCTGGGCACCTTCGCGCGGCGGCACGCCGCCGCCGCCGGCCGCGTCATCGCCCGCTCGCTCCCCCGCGCGGGGCAGGACGACGACGCCGGGCTCACCGTGCTGGAGGCCGCGGGCGCGCTGTGGAGCGCGGGCGTGGCCATCGGCTGGGCCGCGCTGCGCGAGGGGCGCCCGGGGCGCGCCGTCACCCTCCCCACCTATCCCTTCGACCGCACCGTCCATCGCGTTGCGCCGCCGCCGGGGGTCGCCCCGGCGCCGCGGCCCGCGCTGGCACCCGCCGCACCGACCCGCGTGGAGCCGATCCCCGTGACCGTGGCCCCCCTGCCCATTCCGGCGGCCGACCGCAGCTCGCGGATCGCCGCGCGCCTGGCGGAGCTGTTCGCCCGCCTGCTGGGCGCCGACGCCGCCACGCTCGACCCCGCCGCCTCCTTCCTGGAGCTGGGCGCCGACTCGCTGCTGCTGATGCAGGCCAGCCGCACGGTGGAAAGCACCTTCGGCGTGCGCGTCCCCTTCCGCCGCCTGCTGGAGGAGCTGTCCACCCTCGCCGGGCTGGCCGCGCACCTGGACGGCGAGCTGCCGCCGGGCGCCCCGGTCCCCGGCGAGCCCGAGCCCCGGCCCGAGCCCGCGGCCGCGCCCGCGCCCGCCGCGACGCCGGTCGCGATGCCGGCCGTCAGCATCGCGCAGGCGCCGCGGTTCGACGCGGCGGAGGTGTCACACCCCGCCGCCGGCGGGAGCGCGGTGGAGCGGATCGTGGAGCAGCAGCTGGCGATGATGAACGTGCACGCCACGCTGATGCAGCAGCAGCTCGAGCTTCTCCGCGGCGGCACCGCCTCTCCGGCGGCGGGCCCGACGCAGCCGGTCACGCCGTCGGCCGCGCCGATTCCGGGGGAGGCCGGGTCGCCCGGCACCAACGGACATCGTGACAACGGCCGGGAGCACGGCCACGAGCACGACCGCGTGCCGGCCCTGTACGCATCCGCTTCCGTCGCGGCGGATTCCGCGTCACGGACCATCGTCGCCGACGGCGCACGGACGGCCATCCCGGCCACGCCGATCGAATCCGTCGCATCGATGGCATCGATGGCATCGACGGCATCGACGGGGGCGATCGAAACGGCCGCGTCGACCGGATCGACCGCGTCCGCCGGATCGACCGCGCCGGCCACTGTGGAGGCGCGGGCGCGGACGGCGGCGCCGGAGGAGATCCCCGTCCACGGCCCGCACAAGCCGGTGCGCCGCACCCTGGGGCTGAGCGGCGGCGAGCTCACCGAGCGGCAGACGTCGCACCTGCTGGATCTGATCCGAGCGTACACCGAGCGCACGCGGGGCTCGCGCGAGTACACGGCACGGCACCGCGCCAGCCTGGCCGACAACCGGGCCGCGCTCAACTTCCGCATGGCCCACAAGGAGCTGCTCTACCCGATGGTGGCCGAGCGCTCGCTGGGGTCGCGGGTGTGGGACGTGGACGGCAACGAGTACGTGGACTTCACCCTCGGCTTCGGCGTGCACTTCTTCGGGCACCGGCCGGCGTTCATCGAGCAGGCGGTGGAGGCGCAGCTCAGGCGCGGCATTCACCTGGGGCCGCAGAGCGACCTGGCCGGCCCCGCGGCCGAGCTCTTCCGCGAGCTCACGGGGAAGGAGCGCGTCACCTTCTGCAACACCGGGTCGGAAGCGGTGATGACCGCCGTGCGCATCGCCCGCGCGGCCACCGGGCGCGACCGCATCGTGGTGTTCGAGGGCGCCTACCACGGCTGCTTCGACGGCGTGCTGGCGCGCGGCGTGGGCGCGGGGCCGGCGCGCCAGGGGCGCCCCGTGGCCCCCGGCACCCCGCAGTCGCTGGTGAGCGACGTGGTGGTGCTGCGCCACGGCGAGCCCGGCGCGCTGGAGTGGCTGCGCGACAACCTGGGCGACGTCGCCGCGGTGCTCATCGAGCCGCTGCAGGGCGGCAACCCCGGCACCCAGCAGCCCGAGTTCCTGCGCCAGCTGCGCGCGCTCACCGAGGCCGCGGGCACGGTGCTGGTGTTCGACGAGATGATCACCGGCTTCCGCATGCACCCGCGCGGGGCACAGGGCGCGTGGGGGATCGAGGCCGACCTGGCCACCTACGGCAAGGTGATCGGCGGCGGCTTCCCGCTGGGAGTGGTGGCCGGCCGGGCGGCGCTGATGGACGCCATCGACGGCGGCGTGTGGGAGTTCGGCGACGACAGCTACCCCGAGGCCAACCAGACCTTCTTCGCCGGCACCTTCTGCAAGCACCCGGCGGCGATGGCGGCGGCGTGCGCGGTGCTGCGCCACCTGCGCGACGCCGGCCCGGTGCTGCAGGACGAGCTGAACGCCCGCACGGAACGGCTGGCGGCGGCGCTGCGCGCGATGGTCGACCAGGAGCGGGTGCCGATCCGCGTGGTGCACGCGTCGTCGATGTTCCGCCTGGTGATGGACCCGCAAGACCGGCACGCCGACCTGCTGTACTACCACATGCTCCTGCGCGGGATCTACATCTGGGAGGGGCGCGGCTGCTTCCTCTCCACTGCGCACACCGACGAGGATTGCGAGCGGCTGGTGGGGGCGCTGCGCGAGAGCATCCACGCGCTGCGGCTGGGCGGATTCCTCCCCGAGCCCGACGACGACGGCGACGGCGCGCCGCTGCACGGCCCCGGCGACGGCACCGCGCCCCTCTCCACCGTTCCGCTGGGCCTGAAGCTCTTCCCCGCGCCCGGGCCGGAAGAGTTTCCGCTGACCCCCGCGCAGCGCCAGATCTGGGTGCACGCGCAGCTGGGCGACGATGCGGCACGCGCCTACAACGAGCAGCTCACCATCGGCCTGCGCGGCACGCTGGACCTGGACGCCCTCCGCGCCGCCGCGGCCGACGTGGCCGCGCACCACCCGGCGCTGCGGCTGGCGATCGACCCCTCGGGCGACACCCAGCGCATCGTCCCGGCGGTGGAGGTGCCGGTGATCGTGCGCGACCTGGCCGGCGCGGGCGACGCCCAGGTGGCCGCCGCGCTGGACGAGGCGGTGAGCCAGCTGTTCGACCTGGCCGCGGGGCCGCTGCTGCGCGTGCACGTGCACCTGCGCGGGGCGGGACGCTCCATCCTGCAGGTGGTGGTGAACCACCTGGCCATGGACGGCTTCAGCGCGCCGCTCCTGGAGCGCGACCTGGAGCTGGCCTACCGCGCCCGCGCCGCCGGGAACGCGCCCCAGCTGCCGCCCGCCATGGGCTTCGGCGAGTACGCGGCGCGGCTGGCCCGGCACGCAGGCGAGCACGCCCAGCACCAGGCCGAGTGGCTGGAGCGCTTCGAGGGCGCCGCCCCGCTGGCGCTCCCCACCGACCGGCCGCGCCCGCGCTTCCCCACCGCCCACGGCGCCACCGAGAGCCGCACCCTCCCGCCGCAGCTGGCCACGCGTCTGCGCGAGCTTTCGCGCCGCGAGGGGTGCACGCTCTTCACCACCCTGTTCGCCTGCGTGCTGGCCACGGCGCACCGCCTGTCGGGGCAGGATGACGTGGTGGCGGGGATCCCCAGCGCCGGGCGCCCCTTCCCCGGCAGCGACACGGTGGTGGGCGACTGCGCCGACGTCCTCCCCATCCGCAGCCGCGCGGGCGGCGGCGAGCCGCTGCGCGACTTCGTCCGCAGCGTGCGCGGGTGGCTGCTGGACGCGTACGAGCACGAGGTGTTCGCCTACACGCGCCTGCAGGAGATGCTCGATCTGCCGCGCGGGCCGGGCCATCCGCCGCTCATCTCCCTGGTCTTCAACCTGGAGCCCGGGGGCGAGGCGCCCGCCGGGGGCGGAACGCCCACCTTTGGCGGGGTGGAGATGGAGACCGCCGGCGCGCGGACGCTGTACGCCAAGTTCGACCTGACCATCGACACCGTGGAGCGGCGCGACGGGCTGGAGCTGATCTGCCTGTACAACACCGACCTCTTCGACGCCGACGGGATCGCCCGGCTGCTGGCGCGGGTGGAGCGGGTGGTGGAGCAGCTGGCCGACGCCCCCGGCACGCCCATCGGCGGCCTGGAGCTGATGGGGCCGGCCGAGCGCGAGATGGTGCTGTCGGAGTGGAACCGCACCGAGGCCCCGTTCCCGGACGACGCGTGCCTGCATCACCTGTTCGAGGCGCACGCCGCCGCACGGCCGAACGCGCCCGCCGTCTGCGAAGCCGGCGAGCCGCTGGCGTACGGCGAGCTGAACGCGCGCGCCAACCGGCTGGCCCACCACCTCGCCGCGCTGGGCGTGCGCCCCGAGGCGCGGGTGGGGATCTGCCTGGATCGCGGCGCCGACCTGGTGGCGGCGATCCTGGCGGTGCTGAAGGCCGGCGGCGCCTACGTTCCGCTGGACCCCGCCTACCCGCCCGAGCGCTTGGCGCGGATGCTGGCGGACTCGGACACCACGCTCGTCGTCACCCAGGAGTCGCTGCGCGGGCTGGTGCCCAACGGCGCGCGGGTGGTGAGCGTGGACGGCGACGCCGAGGCGATCGCCGCGCGCTCCACGGAGGCGCCGGACTGCGCCGCCGAGCCGCGGAACCTGGCGTACGTGATCTTCACCTCCGGCAGCACCGGCGTGCCCAAGGGGATCGCGCTGCAGCACCGCGGCGTGGTCAACAACCTGGCCGACCTCAACCGCACGCACCGCGTGGGGCCGGACGATCGGGTACTCCTCCTCTCGTCGCTCTCGTTCGACATGAGCGT
Source organism: Longimicrobium sp. (assembly GCA_035691085.1). Classification (GTDB taxonomy): domain Bacteria; phylum Gemmatimonadota; class Gemmatimonadetes; order Longimicrobiales; family Longimicrobiaceae; genus Longimicrobium. Next base: position 41,316 of record DASSJS010000057.1, on the reverse strand, counting down.
GTACGAGACGCTGGGGATCCTGGCCGCGGGCGGCGCCGTGGTGATCCCCGGCGAGGCCGCGCTGCGCGAGCCCGCGCGCTGGGCCGCGCTGATGCGCCGCCACGCGGTGAGCGTGTGGAACAGCGCCCCCGCGCTGCTGGGGATGCTGGCCGACCACCTCGACGAGCACCCGGAAGATGCGCCGCCCGCGCTGCGGCTGGCCTTCCTGGGCGGCGACTGGGTGCCGGTGCCCCTTCCCGATCGCGTCCGCGCGCACGTGCCCGGGATGGAGATCATCGTGATGGGCGGCGCCACCGAGGCCTCGATCCACTCCATCATCTACCCGGTGGGCCAGACGGACCCGGCGTGGGCGAGCATTCCGTACGGCGTGCCGATGGCCAACCAGCGCGCCTGCGTGCTCGACGACCGGCTGCGCCCGGTGCCGGTGGGGGTGGCGGGCGAGCTGTACCTGGGCGGCATCGGGCTGGCGCGCGGCTACGTGGGCCGCCCCGGCTTCACCGCCGAGCGCTTCCTCCCCGACGTGACCGCGCCGCACCCCGGCGCGCGGATGTACCGCACCGGCGACCGCGCCCGCTGGCGCGCCGACGGCAACCTGGAGCTGCTGGGCCGGCTCGACACGCAGATCAAGCTGCGCGGCCTGCGCATCGAGCCCGGCGAGGTGGAGGCGGTGCTGCGCCGCCACCCCGGCGTGGAGCGCTGCGTGGCCGTCGTGCGCGAGGACGCGCCCGGCGAGCGCCGCCTGGTCGCCTATGTCGTCGGCAGTGTGGACGCCGGGGAGCTGCGCGAGCACGCGCGCCGGAGCCTGCCCGAGTACATGGTCCCCTCCGCGTTCGTGACGCTGGATGCCCTCCCTCTGTCGCCCAACGGCAAGGTCGACCGCAAGGCGCTCCCCGCGCCCGACCTTTCGTCCGCCGAGGACGCGTACCAGGCGCCGCGCACGCCCACCGAGGAGGTGCTGGCGGGGATCTGGGCCGAGCTGCTGCGCGCCGACCGGATCGGGGTGCACGACGACTTCTTCGAGCGGGGCGGGCACTCGCTGCTGGCCACCCGTCTCGCGTCACGCCTTCGCGCGGTGTTCGAGGTGGAGATGGGGGTGCGCGAGGTGTTCGAGGCGCCCTCCGTCCTCGCGCTGGCCGCGCGGGTGGATGCGCTGCGGAGCGCCGGGCTGCCGCCGCTCCCGCCGGTGGTCCCCGTTCCGCACGCGGGGCACGCGCCCCTCTCGTTCGCGCAGGAGCGGCTCTGGTTCCTGGACCGGATGCAGCCCGGCAGCGACTTCTACGACATCGCCTTCGCCACGCGGCTGACGGGCGAGCTGGACGTGGCAGCGCTGGAGCGGAGCCTGGGCGAGATCGTCCGCCGCCACCAGGCGCTGCGCACCACCTTCCCCGAGGTGGGCGGCGTGCCCGTGCAGGTGATCGCGGACGATGTCCAATTTGTCCTTCCGGTCGAGGACCTCTCCGCGCTTCCGGAAGAGGAGCGCGAGGCCGAGGTACGGCGGCGGGCGTCCGCGCCGCGCGGGTTCAACCTGGCCGCCGGCCCGCTCTTCACCGCAACGCTGCTGCGGCTGGGCGAGCGCGAGCACGTGCTTGCCGCGTGCATGCACCACATCGTGAGCGACGGGTGGAGCCTGGGGATCTTCTTCCGCGAGATGGGCGAGCTGTACGCCGCCTTCCGCGAGGGGCGCCCGTCGCCGCTCCCCGGCCTCGCGGTGCAGTATGCCGACCATGCCATCTGGCAGCGCAGGCAGATCGAGGGCGAGGTGCTGGAGCGCCAGCTCGCCTACTGGCGCGAGCGGCTGGCCGGCGCTCCCGCGCTGCTGGAGCTGCCCACCGACCATCCCCGCCCCGCCGAGCAGGGGTACCGCGGCAGCCACGTTCCCCTCGAGCTCGGCGACGAGGTCGTCCAGCGGCTCACGGCGGTCGCCCGCCGCGAGGGCGCCACGCTGTACATGGTGCTGCTGGGCGCGCTGCAGGTGCTGCTGGCGCGCTGGGCCGAGGTGGACGACGTGGTGGTGGGGAGCCCCATCGCCGGCCGCACCCGCGCCGAGGTGGAGCCGCTGATCGGCTTCTTCGCCAACACGCTGGTGCTGCGCACCGACCTCTCGGGCGACCCCACCTTCCGCGAGGTGCTGCGCCGCGTGCGCGAGGCCACGCTGGGCGCCTACGCACACCAGGACGTCCCCTTCGAGAAGCTGGTGGAAGAGCTGCAGCCCGAGCGCACGCTCAGCCACTCGCCGCTCTTCCAGGTGATGTTCACGCTGGATGACACCGTGGAGTCGTTCGGCGAGCTGCCGGGGCTGGAGATGCGCGGCGTGCCGGTCGATTCCGACACCGTGAACTTCGACCTGACGCTCTTCCTGCAGCGCCGCGGCGGCCGGCTGACCGGCGGCCTGGTGTACAGCGCCGACCTGTTCGTGCACGCCACCGCCGAGCGGATGGCCGCGCACCTGCTGCGGCTGCTGGACGAGGTCACCCGGCACGCCGCCCGGCCCATCTCGCGGCTGGAGCTGATGCCCGCCGAAGAGCGCGAGCGGGTGATCACGGCGTGGAACCCCGCCGCCCCCGCGCCGGCGCTGGACGCCTGCATCCACGGCCTGGTATCGGCGCACGCCGCCGCCACTCCGCACGCCCCCGCCCTGGTGGCGGCGGGCGGCGCGGTGACGACGTTCGGCGCGCTGGAGCGCGGGAGCAACCGGCTGGCGCGCCTCCTCCGCGCGCGCGGCGTTCGCCACGGCAGCGCGGTGGGCGTCCTCTGCCACCACACCGTGCACGCGGTGGCGCCGATGCTGGCGGTGCTCAAGGCGGGCGGCGTCTATCTCCCCCTGCACCCCGACCTTCCCGCCGGCCGCATGGCGCACGCCCTGGCCGACGCCGGCGCCGTTCTCCTCCTGGTGGATGAAGGGCTGGAGTCGCGCGTCCCCGACGGCGCCCCACCCGTTCTCTCCCTCGACGGATCATGGAGCGAGGAGAGGTCCGACGAAGAGGACGCGCCGCTCGCGCCCGTCGCCCTCCCCCAGAGCCCGGCGTACCTGATCTACACCTCCGGCTCCACCGGCACCCCCAAGGCGGTGGTGGTGCCGCACGCCGCCGCCGCGGCGCACCTGCGCCAGGTGGCCGCCGCGTACGGGCACACGCCCGCCGACCGCGGCCTCGTCTTCGCCCCGCTCGGCTTCGACCAGTCGGTGGAAGACATCCTGGCGCCGCTGGCGGCGGGCGGCTCCATCGCCTTCCGCGCGGCGGAGCTGTGGAGCCCCGCCGAGCTGGCCGAGCGCATCGCGACGCTCGGCGTGACGGCGATGAACCTTCCCACGCCGTACTGGAACCACCTGGTCTGCGACGCCGAAGCCGTCGCCGCGCTGAAGCAGAGCCTGCGCACGGTGATCATCGGCAACGAGCCGCTGCAGCCCGCCACGGTCCGCGCGTGGGACGCGGTGCCGGGGCCGCAAACCACGATCATCAACGGCTACGGCCCCACCGAGACCGTGGTCACCTCCACCCTCCTCGTCCTACCCACGGAGCGGGACGAGAGCTGGGGCGCCAGCGTGCCCATTGGCCGCACGGTGGGTGGCCGGACGGCGTACGTGCTGGACGGGGCGGGGCTCCCCGTCCCCATCGGCGTCCCCGGCGAGCTGTGCGTCGGCGGGCCCGAGCTGGCGAGCGGGTACCTGAACCGCCCGGGTTTGACGGCGGAGAAGTTCATCCCCGATGGATTCGGGCCGACGCCGGGCGGGCGGCTGTACCGCTCGGGCGACCGGGTGCGCTGGCGCGCCGACGGGCAGCTCGAGTTCCTGAGCCGCATCGACCAGCAGGTGAAGATCCGCGGCTTCCGCGTTGAGCTAGGGGAGATCGAGGCCGTGCTGCGCGCCCACCCCGGCGTGCGTGAGTGCTGCGTGGCCGCGCGCCAGGACCAGCCCGGCGACCGCCGCCTGGTCGCCTACGTCGTGGGTGACGCGGACGCGCAAGAGTTGCGCGACCACCTGCGCGCCGCGCTCCCCGAGTACATGGTGCCGGGCGCCTTCGTCACCCTCGACGCGCTCCCCCTCACCCGGAACGGCAAGGTGGACCGCCGCGCCCTTCCCGCGCCGCCGGAAACGGCGGACGCGGGGGCGGCGCCGCGCACGCCGGTGGAAGAGGTGCTGCAGGGGGTGTGGGGCGAGGTGCTGAAGCGCGAGCGCGTGGGGCTGCACGAGAGCTTCTTCGAGGCGGGCGGGCACTCGCTGCTGGCCATCCGCCTGGCCGCCCGCGTGCGCGAGGTGCTGGGCGCCGAGCTCCCCATCCGCCTCCTGTTCGAGGGCCCCACGCTGGCCGAGCTGGCCGCGCGGGTGGACGAGATCCGCCGCGGCGGCTTCCCCGTGCTCCCCCCCATCGTTCCCGTGGGCCGCGCCGGGCCGCTGCCGCTCTCCTTCGGGCAGGAGCGCTTCTGGTTCGTGGACCGGATGGAGGGCGGGAGCCACTTCTACCACATCCCCGAGGCGGTGCGGCTGGAAGGCCCGCTGCACGTGCCCGCGCTGGAGCGCGCGCTGGGCGAGGTGGTGCGCCGCCACGAAACGCTGCGCACCCACATCGCCGAGCACGATGGCCAGCCGGTGCAGGTGGTCACGCCCTTCGCCGGCTTCACCCTTCCTGTCGACGACCTGTCCGCGCTCCCCGCGGGCGAGCGCGAGGCCGAGCTGCTGCGCCTTGCCGCCGCCGAGGCGGCGGCGCCCTTCGACCTGGCCGCCGGCCCGCTCTTCCGCGCGCGGCTGGTGCGGCTGGGGGATGACGACCACGCGCTGCTGGTGACGCTGCACCACATCATCAGCGACGGGTGGAGCATGGACCTGCTCTTCCGCGAGACGTGGGCGGCGTACGACGCCTTCCGCGCCGGCCTCCCGTCTCCGCTCCCCGAGCTGGCGGTGCAGTACGCCGACTACGCGGCGTGGCAGCGCACGCAGCTGGGCGGCGCCGTGCTGGAGGGCCACCTGGCGTGGTGGCGCCGCCAGCTGGAGGGCGCCCCCGCCCTGCTGGAGCTGCCGACGGACCGCCCGCGCCCCGAGTCGCAGAGCTACCGCGGCGCGCTGGAGCCGGTCCACATCCCCGCCCCGCTGCTGGAGCGGCTGCAGGCGCTGGGGCGGAGCGAGGGGGCCACGCTGTACATGGTGCTGCTGGGCGCCTTCTCCACCCTGCTGGGCCGCTACGGCGGCACCGACGACGTGGTGGTGGGGAGCCCGATCGCCGGGCGCACCCGGCGCGAGGTGGAGGGGGTGATCGGCTTCTTCATCAACTCGCTGGCCATGCGCACCGACCTCTCGGGCGACCCCTCGTTCCGCCAGCTGCTGCGGCGCGTGCGCGAGGCCACGCTGGGCGCCTGGGAGCACCAGGAGGTGCCGTTCGAGAAGCTGGTGGCCGAGATCCAGCCGGGGCGATCGCTGAGCCACGCCCCGCTCTTCCAGGTCACCTTCTCGCTCGACGCGCTCGACGAGCCCGCCGCGCCGCTGGCCGGCCTGCGCACCCGCCCCGTGGACGCGGGGATGGAGACCTCGCGGTGGGACCTGACGCTGGACCTGGCCACCCACCCCGGCGGCATCGGCGGCGACCTGTACTACCGCACCGACCTGTTCGACCGCGCCACCATCGTGCGCATGCTGGCGCACCTGGAGCGGGTGCTGGAGCACGTCACCCGCGACCCCGACGCGCCGCTCTCCACCGTCGATCTGCTGGACGGCGACGAGCGCGCGCTGGTCGTGGAGGGCTTCAACCAGACCGACGCGCCCCTTCCCGAGCACCTGTGCCTCCATCACATGGTGCAGGCTCAAGCCGCGCGGACGCCCGACGCCGCCGCCATCCTCTCCGGCGACACGGCGGTCACCTACGCGGAGCTGGACGCCCGAGCCAACCGGCTGGCGCACCGGCTGATCGAGCTCGGCGTGGCGCCCGAGGAGCGGGTGGCGCTCTGCCTGGAGCCGGGGGCCAACGCCATCGCCGCGCTCCTGGGTATCCTGAAGGCGGGCGGCGCCTACGTGGCCGCCGACCTGGCCGCCCCCGACGAGCGGACCGGCTTCATCCTGGACGAGAGCGGCGCGCGCGTGGTGGTCACCGACGCCGCCGGCGCGGCGCGCCCCTGGTCCGCCGGGCGCATCGTGGTGGAGATGGGCGAGGCGCTCGATGCGTTCCCCGCCACGCCGCCGGAGGTGGACGTCTTGCCGCGGAACCTGGCGTACGTGGTCTATACCTCGGGCTCCACCGGCCTCCCCAAGGGGGTGCTGGCCGAGCACGCGGGCGTCTGCAACGCCGTGCACACCTTCAGCCGCCTGTACGAGATCGGCGCGGGCGACCGCGTCCTCCTCTTCGCGCCGCTGCACTTCGACGCGTCGGTGATGGACATCTTCACCGCGCTCACCACCGGCGCCGCACTGGTCACCGCCCCGCGCGACGAGATGGTCCCCGGCGACGCGCTGGTCTCGCTCCTGGAACGGCAGCGGGTGACGCACGCCAAGTTCACCCCCAGCGCGCTGGCCGCCACGCCCCCCGCGCCGCTCCCCCACCTGCGCCACGTGATGGTGGGCGGCGAGGTGTGCGGCGCCGGGCTGGTGGCCCGGTGGGCGCCGGGCCGGCGCTTCTGGAACGGCTACGGCCCCACCGAGACCAGCGTGCGCATGTCCGCGTTCGACGCGACGGACGGCACGCGCCCGCCGCCGCTGGGCGCGGGCACCGCCAACGTGCGCGTCTACGTGCTGGACGAAGCGGGCGACCCCGTCCCCATCGGCGTCCCCGGAGAAGTCTGCATCGGCGGGATCCAGGTGACGCGCGGCTACCTGGCGCGCGCCGCGCTCACCGCCGAGCGCTTCGTCCCCGATCCCTTCAGCCCCGTCCCCGGCGGCCGGCTGTACCGCTCGGGCGACCGGATGCGCTGGCGCGCCGACGGCACGCTGGAGTTCCTGGGCCGCTTCGACCACCAGGTGAAGATCCGCGGCTTCCGCATCGAGCTGGGCGAGATCGAGGCCGTGCTGCGCCGCCACCCCGGCGTGGACGAAGCCGTGGTGGTGGCCCGGGACGACGGCGGCGGCGGACCCCGCATCGTGGCCTACGTGGCCGGGCCGGCCGCGGCGGCCGACCTGCGCGCGCATCTGCGGCAGACGCTGCCCGAGTACATGGTGCCGGCCGCGTTCGTCACCCTGCCCCGCTTCCCCCTCAACAGCAACGGGAAGATCGACCGCCGCGCCCTTCCCGCCCCCGGCGGCGAGGGCCCCGATGAGAGCTACGTGGCGCCGCGCACGCCGGTGGAAGAGGTGCTGGCCGGGATCTGGGCCGAGGTGCTGGAGCTGGAGCGCGTGGGCGTGGAGGACAGCTTCTTCGACCTGGGCGGCCACTCGCTCCTGATCATGCAGCTGCTCACCCGGGTGCGCGCCGCCTTCGCGGTCGACCTCCCCATCCGCATGGTGTTCCTGAACCCCACGCTCGACGCGATGGCCCGGGAGATCGAGGCGCGGATCTACGAAGACCTCGAAGCCATGCCCGAAGAGCAGGCCAGCGAGCTGGCCGGTTTGAACCCCGCCGGAGATTGAGATGACGATCGATTTGACGCGGGCAAGCGGGACGTCGGGCGGAACCATGAAGAAGGACGCCCCGCGCGACGCGCGCCTGGTGCTGGAAGCCTTCAACCGCACCGCGGCCGACATCCCCGCCGACCGCTGCCTGCACGAGTGGTTCGAGGCGCGCGTGGACCGCACGCCCGATGCGGTCGCCGTCCTTTCCGGCGACGAGGAGATCACCTACGCGCAGCTGGAGGCCCGCGCCAACCGCCTGGCACATCATCTCGCCGCGCTGGGCGTGGGGCCCGAGGTGCGCGTGGGGATCTGCCTGGAGCGCGGGCCCGACGTGGTCGTCGCCCTTCTCGCCGTGCTGAAGGCCGGCGGCGCCTACGTGCCCCTGGACCCCGCCTACCCCCCCGAGCGGCTGGCGGCGATGCTGGCCGACGCGGGCGCCGCGCTGGTGATCGCCCAGGAGCAGGTGCGGGCGCTGCTGCCGCGGGGCGCCGCCGTCGTCGCGCTCGACCGCGAGGCGGAGCGGATCGCCGCGGCGCCGGCGCACCGGCCGGCCAGCGGGGTGGAGCCGCGCAACCTGGCCTACGTGATCTACACCTCGGGCTCCACCGGCACGCCCAAGGGGATCGCCATCGCCCACCGCGGCGTGGTGAACAACCTCCTCGACTGGAACCGCCGCTTCGGGATCGGCGCGGAAGACCGCACCTTCCTGGTCTCGTCGCTTTCCTTCGACATCAGCGTGTTCGAGGCGCTGGGGATCCTGGCGGCCGGCGGGGCCGTGGTCGTCCCCGCCCACGCCGAGCTGCGCGACCCCGCGCGCTGGGCCGCGCTGATGCGGCGCCACGGCGTGACCGTGTGGAACTCGGCCACCGCGCTCCTGGGTATGCTGGCCGACCATCTCCACGCGGCGCCGGAGGATGCCCCGCGCGCGCTGCGGCTGGCCTTCGCGGGGGGCGACTGGGTGCCGCTGGAGCTGGCCGGGCGGCTGCGGGCGCGCATCCCCGGGCTCCGCGTGGTCGCCCTCGGCGGCGTGACCGAGGTCTCCATCTACTCCGTGGCCTACGAGATCGGGAACGTGGACCCCGCGTGGCCCAGCATCCCCTACGGCGCCCCGCTGGGGAACCAGCGCGCCTACGTGCTCGACGACGCGCTCAGGCCGCTCCCCGTCGGCGAGCCGGGCGAGATGTACCTGGGCGGCGTGGGGGTGGCGCGCGGCTACGCGGGGCGCCCCGCCTTCACCGCCGAGCGCTTCCTTCCCGACCCGCACGGCGGCGGCCCCGGCGCGCGGATGTACCGCACGGGTGACCGCGCGCGGTGGCTGGCGGACGGGAACCTCCAGTTCCTGGGCCGGCTCGACGCGCAGGTGAAGATCCGCGGCAACCGCGTGGAGCCCGGCGAGGTGGAGGCCGTGCTGCGCCGCCACCCCGGCGTGGAGCGCTGCGCGGCCGGCGCGCGCGGCGACGAGACCGGCGAAACGCGGCTGGTGGCCTGGTTCACCGGCGCCGCCGAGCCCGAGTCGCTGCGCGAGCACGCCCGGCACGCGCTCCCGCCGTACATGGTTCCCTCGGCGTTCGTGCGGATGGAGGCGCTCCCGCTCAGCCCCAACGGCAAGCTCGACCGCCGCGCCCTTCCCGCGCCCCGCTTCGGCGCCGAGCGCCCGTACCTGCCCCCGAGCACCCCGGTGGAAGAGGCGCTGGCGGCGATGTGGGCCAGCGTCCTTCCCGTGGAGCGGGTGGGGGCGGACGACGACTTCTTCGAGCTGGGCGGCGAGTCGCTGGGGGTGATGCGGATGATCGGGAGCGTGCGCGCGGCGCTGGGGGTGGAGCTCACCTTCCGCGCGGTGATGGACCATCCCACCCTCGCCGCGCTGGCCGCCGAGGTGGAGCGGATGCTGTACGACGAGATCGTGGCCATGGACGAGGACCAGGCCGAGCGGCTGGCCGCGCTCGCCCCCACCCCCGCGAGAGGTGCAGCGTGACCATGCAAGACACGCCGGCGCGGCCCGAGCTTTCCGCCGCCAAGCGCGCGCTGCTTGAGGCGCGCCTGTTTGGGCTGCACCGCCCCACCGCCATCGTGCCGCGCCCCCCGGGGGTGGACGTCCCCCTTTCGCCCGACCAGGAGCGCTTCTGGTTCCTGGACCGGCTGGGGCAGGGCGGCACCGCCTACAACATCTACGCGGGGCTGCGGCTGCAGGGCGGCACCAGCGAGGCGGCCATGGAGCGCGCGCTGGGCGAGATCGTGCGCCGCCACGAGTCGCTGCGCACCACCTTCCGCGAGGTGGACGGCGTGCCCCAGCAGGTGGTCGCCCCCTTCACCGGCTTCTCGCTCCCCGCCGAGGACCTCTCCGCGCTCCCGGCCGACGAGCGCGAGGCCGAGGTCACGCGCCGCTTCACCGCGCTGGCCACGCACCCGTTCGACCTGACCGCCGGGCCGCTCTTCATCGCGCGGCTGCTGCGGCTGGGCGGGGGCGAGCATGTGCTGCTGCTCAACATGCACCACATGGTGAGCGACGGGTGGAGCATGCGCGTCCTTTACCGCGAGCTGTGGACGCTGTACGCCGCCTATCGCGACGGCCACGCATCGCCGCTCCCCGAGCTGGAAGTGCAGTACGGCGACTGGGCGGTGTGGCAGCGCGCGCAGCCCCAGCGCCAGGCCGAGGCAAAGCACCTGGAATACTGGACGCGCCAGCTGGCCGGCGCCCCCGAGCTGCTGGAGCTGCCGTACGACCACCCCCGCCCCCCCGCCCCGTCGTTCCGCGGCGGCACGGTCCCCGTCAGCGTCCCCCTGGACGTGCTTGAACGGCTGCGCGAGCTGGGGAAGAGCGAGGGCGCCACGCTGTTCATGGTGGTGCTGGCCGCCTTCAAGGTGCTCCTGGGGCGGTGGGCCGGGCACCCTGACGTGGTGGTGGGGACGCCGGTGGCCGGGCGCACGCGCAAGGAGACCGAGGCGCTGATCGGCCTGTTCGTGAACGAGATCGTGCTGCGCACCGACCTTTCGGGCGACCCCACCTTCCGCGAGCTGGTGGGCCGCGTGCGCGAGGTGGTGATGGGCGGCTACGACCACCAGGAGGTCCCCTTCGAGCGCGTGGTCGAGGCGCTGCGCCCGCAGCGCACGCTGAGCCACGCCGCCCTCTTCCAGGTGGTGTTCCAGCTCGACAACCTCGAGGCGCAGGCGCGCGACGAGGGGGTGCGCGTGCGCGAGGTGGACGTGGAGCGCGGCACCACCAAGATGGACCTGACGCTGGGCCTCGACGCGCACGCCCACGGGATCACCGGCGTGCTCGACTACAGCTCCGACCTGTTCGACCGCGGCACCGCGCGGCGGATGGCCGAGCAGCTCGAGCGGCTGCTGGGCCAGGCCTCGCGCGACCCCGGCCGCCGCATCTCGCGGCTGGAGCTGATGGGCCAGCCCGAGCGCCAGCGCATCATCAGCTGGAACCGGACCACGGCCAACTACCCGGCCGAACGCTGCATCCACCAGCTCTGGGAAGAGCAGGCGGCCCGCACGCCGAACGCCGTCGCGCTCGTGGACGGATCGAATTCGCTCACCTTCGCCCAGGTGGACGCGCGCGCGAACCGGCTGGCGCACCACCTCCGCGGCCTGGGGGTGAGGCCCGAGGTGCGCGTGGGCGTGTGCCTGGAGCGCGGGTGGGAGCTGCTGGTGGCCATGATCGGCGTGATGAAGGCCGGCGGCGCCTGGGTCCCCGCCGACCCCGCGCACCCCGCCGACCGCCTGGCCTACGTCTTCGGCGATTCATCCGTCCATGCGGTCCTCACCCAGGAGCGGCTGCGCGGCCGCCTCCCGGTTTACGACCGCCTCCCGGTGATCGCGCTCGACACCGCGTGGGCGCGGATCGAGGCGGAGCCGGCGGACGCGCCCGAGAGCGGGGTCACCGCCGAGAACCTGGCGTACGTCATCTACACCTCGGGGAGCACGGGTCGTCCCAAGGGCGTGGCGATGCACCACCGCGGGGTGTCCAATTACATCCACTGGGGCGTGCGGGCGTACGGCGCGGGGGAGGGGAACGGCGCGCCCGTCTTCAGCTCGATGGCGGTGGACCTGACCATCACCAACCTCCTCCCGCTCTTTGCCGGAAAGCCGGTGCGGATGCTTCCGGAAGAGAGCCCGGTGGAGGCGCTGGCGGCGGCGCTGCGCGAGGCGCCGGGGTTCGGGATGATCAAGATCACCCCCATCCACCTGGGGCTGCTGAACACCATGCTGGCCGCCGGCGAAGCCCCCGCCGCCGCGCGGACGCTGGTGATCGGCGCCGACTTCCTCTCCGCCGAGCCCACGGTGTTCTGGCAGCGGAACGCGCCCGGCGTGCGGCTGATGAACGAGTACGGGCCCACCGAGACGGTGGTGGGGTGCTCGGCCTACGTCCTTCCCACCGGCAAGCACCAGGCGGGCCCGGTGCCGGTGGGCCATCCGATCCAGAACCTCCGCTTCTACGTGCTCGACGCGCACCTCCAACCCGTTCCCGTGGGGCTTCCCGGCGAGCTGTACATCGGCGGGGCGGGGGTGGCGCGCGGCTACCTGGGGCGGGCGGCGCTGACGGCCGAGAAGTTCGTCCCCGAGCCCTTCGCCGGGCCGGGCGCGCGGATGTACCGCACCGGCGACCGCGCCCGCTGGCTGGCCGACGGCAACCTGGTGATCCTGGGGCGCACCGACAACCAGGTGAAGGTGCGCGGCTACCGCGTGGAGCTGGGCGAGATCGAGGCGGTGCTGCGCCGCCGCCCCGGGGTGCGCGAGTGCGTCGTCATCCTCCGCGAGGACCGCCCCGGCGACCGCCGCCTGGTGGCGTACGTGGTGGCCGACGGCAACGCGGCCGACGCGCGGGTGCTGCGCGAGCACCTGCTGGCCACGCTCCCCGAGTACATGGTCCCCGCCGCCTTCGTCCTCCTCCCCGCCCTCCCGCAGACACCCACGGGGAAGCTCGACCGCAAGACCCTCCCCGCCCCGGACTACGGCGCGCACGCCGCCCCGGCCGCCGCCCCGGCCGACGAGGTGGAGACCGAGCTGGCGCGCATCTGGGAAGAGGTGCTGGGCTTCGACGGGATCGGGCCGGAAGACGACTTCTTCGCGCTGGGCGGCAACTCGCTGATGGCGCTGCGGCTGTTCGCGCAGGTGAACCGCGCGCTGGGGTGCGAGCTCCCGGTGGCCACCCTCTTCACCGGCGCCACGGTGCGCCACATGGCCGGCGCCGTGCGCGCCCAGCGCCGCGCCGCCCCCGCGTCCGCCTCGCCCCTGGTGGCGCTGCGCGACGAGGGGACGCTCCCCCCGCTCTTCTGCGTGCACCCCGCCGGGCGCGACGTGATCGGCTACGCCCAGCTGGTGCGCCACCTGGACGCAGGCCGCCCGGTGATCGGCATCCGCGACGTGGGCGACGACCTGGCCCGGCCCATCCCCACCGTGGCCGCCGAGCACGTCCGCGCGCTCCGCCAGCGGCAGCCGGAGGGTCCCTACCACCTGGTGGGCTGGAGCTTCGGGGGATACGTGGCCTGGGAGATGGCGGCGCAGCTGGAGGCCGAGGGGGAGCGCGTGGCCTTCGTGGGGCTGCTCGACACCATGTCGCCGCTGCTGGCCCAGGTGCGCCACGGCTATGGCGACGTGGAGCTGGCCGCCGGCCTGGCCGAGGAAGCCGCCGAGCAGATGGGGCGCGACTTCACCATCGACCGAGGCGCCCTCGAAGGGTTGCCGCTGGACGAGGTGATCCGCCGCGCGGTGGCCCAGCTGCACGCCCAGGGCGCCGCCCCGGCAGATTTCGACGCCGCCGCGCTGCGCGAGGGCTTCGACGTGATCCGCGCCCGCGCCCGCAGCCTGAGGGCGTACGTTCCCGGGCGCTACGCCGGCCCGCTCACCCTCTTCCGCCCCGCCGTGGCCCCGCCCGACCACGCCGAGGTGTTCGGCCACCGCACCGTGGAGGAGGAGCGTACCCTCGGCTGGAGCGCGCTCGCATCAGGCCCCGTGGACGTGCACCGCGTTCCCGGCACCCACGCCACCCTGGGCTCCGGCCCCAACGTGCAGGCCCTGGCCCACGCGATGGCCCGCGCGCTCGCCGCCGCGTCGCCGGCTTCCCCGGAGGACGGCGGCGGATGACCCCCACCCGTCCACTCCGGCGCAGCCGGACCCAGCACCCAGCACCCAGCACCCAGCACCCAGCACCCAGCACCCAGCACTTCGTACACGGCTGACGAAAACACGGTACGGTTCGCGACGCTCGAAACCCACCCGAACGCACCGCGGGAAACGATGGACATGGCCGCACAGCTCATCGATGGACGCCGCGCCCACGCGCGGGCCGCGCCGGCCCCGGCGCTCTTTCCGCCCCCGGCGCACCCGCGCTGGGCCGGCCACGCCGAGGTGCACGCGCACCACGGCGAGATCGTGCAGGGCGTGTTCTACTCCAGCGACGGCGTGCTGGAGCACGGGCTGGTGACGCTCCCCTGCGCCCTGTACCGCACCCGCGCCCGCTTCCGCCCGGTGCGCTCGGGGCCGCTCACCGTGGAGCCGGCCGACCGCGCCCGCGCCCGCGCCGCCGCGCGCCTCACCCTCGAGGCGCTGGGGCGCACGGGGTGGGGCGGCTCCATCCGCCTGGAGAGCACGGTGCCGTTGCGCTGGGGGTGCGGCTCGTCCACCACCGACGTGCTGGCCACCATCCGCGCCGTGGCCGACGCCTTCGCCACCCCCATCGAGCCCGAGTGGATGGCCCGCCTCGCCGTGGCGTCGGAGACCGCCTCCGACTCGCTGATGTACTCCCCCGCCCGCGCGGTGCTGTTCGCGCAGCGGCGCGGCAGCGTGCTGCTGGACCTGGGCGGCCCCCTCCCCGAGGTGCGGGTGCTGGGGGTGAACACCGAGGGCGGCGGCGTGGAGACGCTGTCGCTGCCCCCGTGCGGCTACTCGGCGTGGGAGGTGGAGGCCTTCCAGCCCATCCTGGGGCTGCTGCGCCGCGCGGTGGAGCAGCGCGACCCCGAGCTGCTGGGGCGCGCGGCCAGCGCCAGCGCGCGCATCAACCAGCGGCACCGCCCCAAGCGCCACATGCCCGAGTTGCTGCGCACCGCCCGCGAGGCCGGCGCGCTGGGGGTGCAGGTGGCGCACAGCGGCACCGTGGCCGGCCTCCTCTTCGAGCCGGGCGCCGCCTCCAGCGGCCGCGTGGAGCAGGCGCGCGCCACGCTGGAGCGGCTGGGGCTGCCCAGCTGGGAGTTCTCCACCGACCCCGTTCCCCAGCCGGAGCTGGTTCCATGAGCGGCACCCTGATCAACCGCAACGCGGTGGACGCCCTGGCCCTTCCCCGGCTGGTGTGGCTGCGCCCCAACCTGGTGGGGCTCGCCTTTCCGCTCCTCAAGCTCCTCCCCGCGCGCTTCATCCTGCGCAAGGCGCTGGAAAGCGGCGAGCTGGCGCCCGGCGCCCCGGTGGTGGAAACCAGCTCGGGGACCTTCGGGCTGGCGCTGGCCATGGTGTGCCGGCTGCTGGGGCACCCGCTCACCCTGGTCAGCGACCCCTCCATCGAGGCCCCGCTGCGCCGCCGGCTCGAAGACCTGGGCGCCACCGTGCACGTGGTGAGCGACCCCGGCCCGTCGGGCGCCTTCCAGGTGGCGCGGCTGGAGCAGGTGGAGCGCATCCTGGCCCGGGACCCGGGGAGCTGGTGCCCGCGGCAGTACAGCAACCCCCACAACCCCGAGAGCTACGCCCCCTGCGCCGAGCAGCTGGCGCACGCGGCCGGCGCCATCGACTGCCTGGTCGGCCCCGTGGGCTCGGGCGGGTCGCTCTGCGGGATCGCCGGCTACCTGCGGCTGATCTGCCCCGACCTCACCCTGCTCGCCGTGGACGCGCACCGCAGCGTGATCTTTGGCCAGAGCGACGCCCGCCGGCTGCTGAAGGGGATCGGCAACAGCATCGTGCCCCCCAACGTGGACCACGCGGCGGTGGACTGGGTGCACTGGGTGGGCGCGGGCGACGCCTACGCCGCCACCCGCGCGCTGCACCGCCGGCACGCCCTGTTCATGGGCCCCACCAGCGGCGCCGCCTTCCTGGTGGCCGACTGGCACGCGCGCCACAACCCCGGCTCGCTCACCGCCGTGGTCCTCCCCGACGAGGGGTACCGCTACCAGGACACCGTCTATCACGACGGGTGGCTGGCCGAGAAGGGGCTGCTGCGCGACGCGCTCCCCCGCGGCCCCGAGGTGTGGAGCGCCCCGCGCGACGGGGTGGACGCGTGGGCCGCCTTCGCCTGGGGCCGGCGCGGCTTCGCCGAGGTCACCGGCGCCCCGGCCGAACGGCTGGAGCTGGTGGCGCCGTGAGCCGCATCCTCGACCTCCGCGTGCCGCGGCCGGGCGCCGCGCAGGTGCACGCCAGCGTGGTGGACGCGCTGGCGCTCCCCCGCCTGGTGTGGCTGCGCCCCAACCTGGTGGGGCTCGCCTTTCCGCTGATGAAGCTGCTCCCCGCGCGCTTCATCCTCCGCAAGGCGCTGGAAGAGGGAGCGCTGGAGCCCGGCGGGCTGATCGCCGAGACCACCTCGGGCACCTTCGGGCTGGCGCTGGCCATGGTGGCGCGGCTGCTGGGGCACCCGCTCACCCTGGTGAGCGACCCCGCCATCGACGCCCCGCTCCTGCGCCGCCTGGAAGACCTGGGCGCCACCGTGCACATCGTGCGCGAGCCGGGGGCGCACGGCGGCTACCAGCAGGCGCGGCTCGCCGTGCTCGAGCGGGTGCTGGCCGAGGCGCCGGGGAGCTTCTGCCCGCGCCAGTACAGCAATCCCCACCACCCGGGGAGCTACGCCCCCTGCGCCGAGCTGCTGTCGCAGGCCGCGGGCGCGGTGGACTGCCTGGTGGGGAGCGTGGGGTCGGGCGGGTCGGTGTGCGGCCTCTCGTCTTTCCTGCGCGCGGTGCAGCCAGAGCTGAACGTGATCGGCGTGGACACGCACCGCAGCGTGATCTTCGGCCAGAGCGACGCGGGGAGCGGGCGGATGCTGCGCGGGCTGGGCAACTCGCTGATGCCGCCCAACGTGGATCACACGGCGTTCGACTGGGTGCACTGGGTGGGCGCCGCCGAGGCGTTCCGCGCCACGCGCGAGCTGCACCGCCGCCACGCGCTGTACATGGGCCCCACCAGCGGCGCCGCCTTCCTGGTGGCCGACTGGTGGGCGCGAGAGAACCCCGACGCGCTCACCGCCGTGATCTTTCCCGACGAGGGGTACCGCTACCAGGACACCGTCTACTCCGACGCCTGGCTGGCCGAGAAGGGGGTGGCGCGCCCCGGCCTCCCCGCCGCTCCGGTGGAGTGGGACCGCCCGCACGACGGCGGCGATCCCTGGTCGTGCTTCCGCTGGGGCCGGCGCGCCCACGCCGAGGTGATGGCGTCGCCCGCGCGCCGGCTGGAGCTGGTGCCGTCATGACCCCGCGCGCGCCGCAGTCGATCCAGGCGATGGAGACGCACCCGTCCATGGCGGGCGCGGACGGATCTCCGCCCCGCGCCGAACGTGCTTCATCCACCCGGAGGGCGTAGCCGTGGCCACTCCCACCCTCCTCGTCTTCTCACGCTGGCGGGCGTTCCTGCGCCTGCTGTGGGGCGCGTCGCGCGGCGGCACGGTGGCGTTCGGCGCGCTGGTGCTGGTGCTGGGGCTGGTGCCCACCGGGGTGATCCTGCTCACCGGCGCGCTGGTGCGGGCGATCCCCGCGGCGGTGGAGCACGGGCTGGGGAGCGCGCAGGGCGAGCCCGCCGTGCTGGCGCTGGCCGGGCTGGTGGGCGCGCTGGCGGTGCTGTCGCTGGGCGGCAACGCGCTCTGGCAGCTGTGCAACACGCTGAACGCCGCCTACGCCCTGCACGTGCACACCGTGGTGGCCCGGGTCACCCTGGGCACCGCCGGCGTGGCCCCGCTCGAGGACCCCGCCTTCGCCGATGAGCTGCAGGCGGTGCACGAGGCCGAGCGCCGCGGCGTGCTGGGCACCACCACCAGCGAGCTCTCCACCGTGGTCCTGCAGCGGCTGCGGGGCGCGGGGGCGTTCGTGGTGCTGCTGGGCTTCGCGTGGTGGGCGCCGTTCCCGCTGGCGCTCGCCTGGGCGCTGGGGAACCTGGCCTACCTGCGCAAGACCGACGCGATGATCGAGGCCGAGATGGGCGAGGGCGCCAGCGGGCTGCGCCGCGCCGAGTACCTGTGGTCTCTCGCGCTGGAGCCCGGCGCCGCCAAGGAGGTGCGCGTCTTCGGGCTGAACGGGTGGATGACCGGCCTGTACGGCGACGCCATGCTGCGCGCGCTGCGGGTGCTGTGGAAGAGCCGCCGCGCCAGCACGGGGGCACATCTGCTCGCCATCGCCGCGCTGCTGGGCGCGCACGCCGTTGTGCTGGGCGCGCTGGTTTCGGCCGCGGCGAGCGGCGAGCTGCGGGTGGCGGCGCTCCTGGTGTACATCCAGGCGGTGATCGCCACGGCCGACCTGGGGCTGATCGGCGACTCGCAGTGGGACCTGGCCTACTCGCTGGCGCTGGCCGAGCGCGTCGACCGCCTGCGCGCGCGCGCCGCCGGCCGCTTCCTCCCCCTCCGCCCCTCCGCCGCGCCCTCGACGGACGCGCCGCGCGGCCAGGTGGCGGTGCGGCTCGACGGCGTGCGCTTCACCTACCGCGGCCGGGGCACGCCCACGCTGGACGGGGTGGACCTGTCGGTTCCCGCCGGGCAGTCGCTGGCCATCGTGGGCGAGAACGGCGCGGGGAAGAGCACGCTCATCAAGCTGCTGTGCGGCCTGTACGAGCCCGAGGGCGGGCGGGTGACGCTGGACGGCGGCGCCACGCCGCTGCAGTCGCGCGGGCGCATCGGGGTGATCTTCCAGGACTTCGTGCGCTACCCTCTTTCCCTGCGCGAGAACGTGGGCTTCGGCCACCTCCCGCTGCTGAACGACGCGCCGGCGCTGGAGCAGGCTCTGGCCGACGCGGGCGGCGCCGCCCTCCCCCAGCGCCTCCCGGGCGGGTGGGACACGCCGCTCTCGCGCGAGTTCGAGGGGGGCGCCGACCTGTCGGGCGGGCAGTGGCAGCGGGTGGCGCTGGCCCGCGCGCTCACCGCCGTGCGCGGGGGCGCGGGGCTGCTGATCCTCGACGAGCCCACCGCCAGCCTGGACGTGCGCGCCGAGACCGAGCTGTTCGAGCGCTTCCTGGAGGTGACGCGGGGGGTCACCACCATCCTGGTGTCGCACCGCCTGTCCAGCGTGCGCCGGGCCGACCGCATCGTGGTGCTGCACGGCGGCCGGGTGGTGGAAGACGGCACCCACGAGCAGCTGATGCGCGCGGGCGGCCGCTACGCCGAGATGTTCTCGCTGCAGGCCGAGCGCTTCGCCGCCCACCCGTCCCCCGACGCGGAGGTGGCCGATGCGTGAGAACGGGCGCGCGCTGGCGCTGCTGCTGCGCACCTCGTGGAAGACCGACCCGTGGCGCTCGGCCGGGCTGCTGCTGGAGCCGCTGGGCAACCTGCGCTTCCCGCTCTTCGCCTGGTGCCTCAAGCTGATCACCGACGGCGTGCTGCGGCACGACCCGCGGCTGCTGGCCTGGGGCGCCGGGGGGATCGCCGCCACGCGCGTGCTCTGGTTCGCCGCGCTCTGGCTGGGGAGCATGATCCGCCTGCGGCTGACCGAGGAGGTGGGCTTCGCGCTCGACCGTGAGGTGGCCGAGCTGGCCGCCGGCCTTCCCGGCGTGGAGCACCACGAGCGGGCCGACTACCAGGACCGGCTCGAGCTGCTGCGCCAGGGCCACGGCATCCTGGGTGACGCGCTGAACGCGCTGATCAACACCGCCAAGCTGGTGGTGACCGGGGTGGGCACGCTGGTGTCGCTCGCCTTCGTGAGCCCCTGGCTCCTGCTGCTGGTTCCCTTCGCCCTTCCCGCGCTCCCCGTGGCCACCGCGCAGCAGCGCTGGCTGGCCGATGCCGAGCGCCGCTTTGCCGTGCCCGGGCGGCGGGCGCGGCGGCTCAAGGAGCTCACCGTCGACCGCAACGCCGGGATGGAGCTGCGGGTGTTCGGGCTCGAGCACGAGGTGCTGAACCGCTTCCGCGAGGCGTGGCGCGAGTCGCGCTCGCACATGCTGGCCGCGCAGCGCCGCGCGGCGCTGCTGGCCGCCGCGGGCGACCTGGTGTTCCTGGCCGGCTTCGCGGGGGCGGTGGCGCTGATGCTGTGGCGGGCCAGCCAGGGGCTCGCCACGGTGGGGCAGGTGGTGATGGCCGTCTACCTCGCCCAGCAGGTGCGCGACAGCGTGGTGGCGCCGATCCAGCGCGTGGCCGGGCTGGGGCAGGTGCTGCGCGCGGCCGGACGGCTGCTGTGGCTGCGCGAGTACGCGCGCGGCCAAGCCTCGGCGCGCGCGGGCGCCCTTCCCGCCCCCGCGCGGCTGGTGGACGGCATCGTCTTCGACCACGTCTCCTTCCGCTACCCCGGCACCGAGCGCTGGGCGCTGCGCGACGTCTCCTTCCGCATCCCCGCCGGCGCCGTGATCGCGCTGGTGGGCGAGAACGGCGCGGGGAAGACCACGCTGGTCAAGCTCCTCTGCCGGATGTACGAGCCCACCGAGGGGCGCATCCTGGTGGACGGCGTGGACCTGCGCGAGGTGGACCTGTCCGCCTGGCGCGCGCGCCTCTCGGCCGCCTTCCAGGACTTCGCCCGCTTCGACCTGGCCGCCCAGCACGCCGTGGGCACCGGTGACCTCCCGCGCATCGACGACGCGGGCGCGGTGCACGCGGCCCTCGACCGCGCGGGCGCCGCCGGCGTGCTCGGCAGCCTTCCCCAAGGGCTGGCCACGCAGCTCGGCGCCGAGTGGGAGGGGGGGGTGGACCTGTCCACCGGGCAGTGGCAGAAGCTGGCGCTGGGGCGCGGGCTGATGCGCGCCGACCCGCTGGTGGTGTTCTTCGACGAGCCCACCGCCTCCCTCGACGCGCAGACCGAGCACGCCCTGTTCGAGCGCTTTGCCCGCGAGGCGCGCGAGGGGGCGGCGCGCGGCGCGGTGACGGTGCTGGTGTCGCACCGCTTCAGTACCGTCCGCTCGGCCGACCTGATCCTGGTGATCGACGGCGGCGGCGTGACCGAGCTGGGCGCCCACGACGAGCTGCTGCTGCGCGACGGCCTGTACGCGGAGCTGTACCTCCTCCAGGCGCGCTCCTACGCGTGATCCAAGATCCAGGTGCTCCGTTACTTCGGATGGGAACTCCAGGACGTCATCCTGAAGGAGCCTGAGCGACTGAAGGATCCATACCTGACTCCACGCTCCGGCTCGGATGGCGATCGACCGGCAACCAACTCAGGGCCGGTGAATCACGCAGGGCGGAGCGGATGAATCACGAAGGGCGGAGCCGCCGGATCGAACCCGGTAGCCCGGTTGCGCGAACCCGAACCCCGATCGCGCTGTGACGATGCAACTTGCCGCGCACGACGGCGAAACCGAAACCCCGGCGCTGGCCGCCTCGCCCGAGCAGGTGGACGCGCTGAACGCGCAGTTCTACGGGGCCATCCGCTTTCCCTGGCCGCCCTTCTACTTCGAGCGGCTCGACGACCCGCGCTTCTGGGCCGACGCGCTCGACCAGGACGTGGGGCGCTCGGGGCGGCCGGTCCTTCCCGTGGAGGGCGGGCGGATCTGGGTGGCCGGGTGCGGCACCAACCAGGCGGTGATCACCGCGCTGATGTTTCCCGGCGCGCGGGTGGTGGGCTCCGACGTCTCGGCCGGGTCGCTGGAGGTGGCGGAGCGCAACGCGCGGCAGCTGGGGATCGGCAACCTGGAGCTGCGCGAGGAGAGCATCCACCAGGCGGCGTACCGGGGCGAGTTCGACTACGTGATCTGCACGGGGGTGATCCACCACATGGCCGACCCCCCGGCGGCGCTGGCGCGCCTGGCCGCCGCGCCGCGCCCCGCCGGGGTGCTGCAGCTGATGGTCTACAACCGCTACCACCGCACCGCCATCACCGCCTTCCAGAAGGCGCTGCGGGTGCTGCGCGGGGGCGGCGGATACGACTACGCGCGCGAGCTGGAGCTGGCCCGCGGCTTCGTGCACCAGGCCACCGTGCCGGGGGAGATGGGCGAGCTGCTGGGCGAGTACCGCGACGCCCCCGACGCGCGCTTGGCCGACGCGCTGATCCAGCCGGTGGAGCACGGCTACACGGTGGAGACGCTGGAGGCGATGGCCGCGGGCGCCGGGCTGGAGCTGCTGGCCCCCTGCCCTTCCGCCGCCGACGCGGCCGAGGGGAGCGTGCACTGGGAGATGGAGCTGGGCGACCCCGGCCTGCAGCGCGCCTACGACGCCCTTCCCGACGCGCAGCGCTGGCAGGTGACCAACCTCCTCCTTCTGGACGATTCGCCCATGCTCTGGTTCTACCTGCAGCGGCGCGACTCGCCGGTGCCGCGCCGCACCACCCGCGAGCTGTGCGACGCCTTCCTGGCCACGCGCTTTTCCCCCGCGCGCACCGTGCGCCGCATGCACATGGGAGGGCCCGACGGCTCGTTCCGCCCCGTGGCCGACCGCGAGGCCCCGTTCCCCGTGGTGCGCGGGCAGACCGACGCGCGCCGGGTGCTCGACGCGCTCGAACCCGACGCCCCGCTGCGCGCCACGCTGGAGCGGCTGGGCGTGCCCACCGGCGACCTCCGCGCGGTGAACCGGCTGCGCGTGCTGCTGGCCTCCAGCGCTTTCCCCTTCCTGCGGCCCCGCGGCGACGACGCCGGCTGACCCCGAACCTTCCCGCCCACGCCGCCGCGGCACGCCCGCGGGCGGCGCGTGGCATCACCCGTGACATTGTAAGGAGACACGCCGATGAAGATCATCCTGGACCCCGGCGAGATCGCGCAGGTGAAGGAGCTGCTGGCCGGGCTGAAGGCGCAGTACGGGAGCGCCGAGAGCGAGGCCTTCCTGGACGAGGCGGGGGTGATCGCCCACGAGCTGCCGCGGCGCGTGCGGCAGGAGCTGCGGCACTTCCGCCTGCACGAGCCCGAGGACGCGATCCTGGTGGTGTCGGGGTGGCCGGTCGACCAGGCCCGGATCGGCCGCACCCCGGCGCACTGGAAGACGCACGAGCCCGAGAACGACATCGTGGAGGAAGACATGCTGCTGGTGCTGCTGGGCTCGCTGCTGGGCGAGCCGATCGGCTGGAGCACGCAGCAGGACGGCCGCGTGGTGCACGACATCCTCCCCATCAAGGGGCACGAGCACGAGCAGCTGGGGAGCGGGAGCGAGGAGCTGCTCACCTGGCACGTGGAAGACGCCTTCCACCCCTACCGCGGCGACTACCTGGGGATGATGTGCCTGCGCAACCCCGACCGGGTGCCCACCACCTTCGCGCCGGTTAGCAAGGTGAGGCTCACCCCCGACCAGGTGCGGGTGCTGGCCAGCCCGCACTTCACCATCCGCCCCGACGAGAGCCACCTTCCCAAGAACCGCGGCAACGGCACCCCCGCGTCGGCCGAGGAAGAGGCGGTGCGGCAGCGGGCGTACGCCAAGATCGAGCAGATGTGGAACTCGCCCGAGCGCATCCCCGTGCTCTTCGGCGACCCGCGCTCGCCCTACATCCGCCTGGACCCGTACTTCATGGGCCCGGTGGAAGACCCGGCGGCCCAGGCGGCGTTCGACGAGTTCACCCGGCAGATCGATTCGGCGCTCGAGGACCAGGTGCTGGAGCCGGGCGACTTCTGCTTCATCGACAACTTCCAGGCGGTGCACGGCCGCAAGCCTTTCAAGGCGCGCTTCGACGGCACCGACCGCTGGCTGCGCCGCATCAACGTGGTGCGCGACCTCCGCAAGAGCCGCGACTCGCGCCTCTCGGCCGCCGGGCGGGTGCTGTACTGAGCGGAACGCGGGTTGATCGAGGCGGGAGAGCCCGCGCCGCGGACGCGCGTCCGGCTCCCGTGGGAAAGAGAAGGCTCCGTCCGCACGCCGCGGGCGGAGCCTTCCGCGTCTCGCGGACGCGGCCAGCCCTCGCGGAGGGGCTCCCTCGCGAGACCATTACGAAGTCCACACCACTCGCACACCACGGAGGCACCCCCGGCGGGCATCATCCAAATGCAGCGGGCCGCCGCCGCGCCCGCCGCGCACGTCCGGCGCGCCGCACGTCCCACCTGCGCGCTCCCGCGCCAGCCGATCCTCCGCCTCAGGGGATCGACGGCCGCCGCCCACGCCCTCGCACGCCCACGAGCCGCATGGCGACACAGACGCCGGCCCCCGATCCCGTCTCCGCCCCGGCCGCGCCGGCCGCTCCATCGTCCGCGCGGCACCGGGCGCGGATCGACAGCGTGGACTTGGTGCGCGGCGCGGTGATGGTGCTGATGCTGCTGGACCACGTTCGCGACTACATCCACCAGGACGCCACGCACTTCGACCCCACCAACCTGCAGCGCACCACGGTGGCTCTCTTCCTCACCCGCTGGGTCACACGCGCGCCTTCGTAGATCCCCCGCATCGGCTGCACGTCGCGCAGGCCCGCCGTGATGAAGCGGACACCGCCCGGCAGCCCCTCGTTCCGGTTGCCGCGGTGGAAGGCCGTGACGTCGTGTGCCCAGCCGCACCGACTCGTGGATGCAGTCGAAGCCGATCTCCCCCGTCCCGCCGATTGACAGCACACGCATGGCCAGACCCGCTTCCAGCCTGGGCTTGCGATGATCATCCGGCCTTTCTGGCGATGTGGTCGCACGGACTCGCGCGCCGCGATGGCGGCTCAGGACGGCGTCCCGAAGGCGCGGGTGTAGAGCCGCGCCAGCAGGGGCGCCGGGTCCTCGTCGCCCCGGAGCGCGGCCTGGACGAGCGCGTGCGCGCCTGGATCGGCGGCGGCGAGCGCGTCGAAGGGGCGGCTCTCGGCCTTGGTGCGCGCGGTCTGGCCGCGCCGCAGCAGGAGCGCGTCGGCCAGCAGGGGCAGCGCGTCGAGCATGGCGCGCTCCGAGTCGGGCCCCGGCGCGGCCGCGATGAGCGGGGCGATGCGGGCGCGGAGCGATTCCAGGATCTCGCCGCGCCGCTCCGTCCGCGCATGAAGGACGGCGCGGGCCTCATCCTGCAGCGCGGACAGATGGCCGCGCGGGTCACGCAGCGGCCGCGCGGCAAGGACGAAGTTGAGGCGGATGCCCGCGTACCGCCCCGCGTCGCCGCGGATGCGCGCCGCGAAGCGGGCCGGATGCACGCAGAGCACGTTCACGCGAATCCCCTGCTCGCGGAAGACGGCCTGGTGGTCGCGGGCGATGGCATCATCCACCACCAGCAGG
Organism: Longimicrobium sp.; assembly: GCA_035691085.1. Taxonomy (GTDB): domain Bacteria; phylum Gemmatimonadota; class Gemmatimonadetes; order Longimicrobiales; family Longimicrobiaceae; genus Longimicrobium. The sequence goes on along the minus strand of DASSJS010000057.1, from coordinate 16,601 downwards.
TCCACGTCGCTGGCCGCGGTGTGCCGGCCCTCCGCCACGGAGCCGGAGAGCCCGATCCCCGCGCCCGGGAAGCGCGCGGCAAGACCGTCGGCGCACGCGGCGGCGATGGCGGCGTGCGGGGTGGCGGGCGCGGCGGACGGCGGGGGCGCGAGGCCCCCGCCGTGCTCGCCAGGATCCGGGCTCAGGTGCAGTCCCCCTCGAACGGATCGGTGGAGTGCCCGCCCCCTCCGCAGCACTCGGTCCACCCCTGGCTGGGGCAGCAGTCGGTGTACCACGCGCTCTGGCAGTTGGCCACGTTCACGCTGGGGCAGTCGCCCGTTCCGCCGTTGCACGCCGGGTCGTCGCCGGTCTGGCAGTCGCCGCACCAGCTGGCGGCGCAGCTGTCATACGCCCCGTACGTGGGGGCGCTGTCGTTCCCCAGCACCGTTCCGCGGCCGCGCGCGGGCGCCGGCGTGGTGTCGAACGTCTGGACGTCGAGCCGGTCCAGCTCCAGGTGCATCTTCTTCCGCATCGTCTCTTCCTCAACTCAGGGGTGCGAGAAGTTGGGTGGATGCCCGCGAAGCTCAGGCGTCCACCAGGATGAACGCGCTCGCGAACGAGCGGTCCAGCGCGTCGAGCAGCGCGCGTGCGGCGGTGATCCGCTCATCGGCGGCACGCGCGGCGTGGCATCGTTCGATGAGATGCGCGAACAGCGGCTCCGCGTGGACGAAGCGCAGCTCGCGCGCGAGGTCGGCGGCGGCGCGGCGCGCGGCCAGCTCCGCCATCACCGCGTCGGGCCCATCCACGTGGCGCCGCAGCACCTCCACGCGGCGGGCGATCTTCCAGCGCGCCCGGACGGCGGCGGGCGCGTCCAGCGTTCCCGCGGCCGCGCTGGCGATGCGGTCGAGGTTGCCCTCCAGCGGCGGCCGCGGCTCGCGAACGACGGCGCCCAGGCGCTCCAGCGCGCCGAGCTGCGCGGCGGCCGGCCCGCGCAGCGCATCCTCCGATGGCCCCTCTCCCGGCGCAAACGACGCGGCCAGCTCCTGGGCGACGCCGGCCGGCGTGCGCGGCACCCGGAGCGCCTCGAGCACGGCGGCGGCGAGCGGAGACAGGCGGTGCGCGCGGACGGCGTTCGCCTGGCGCACCAGCACGTACGCGGCGGGCCCGGGTGGCGTTTCGCCCGCGCCGGTGCGGAGGCACGCTTCCCAGTCGTGGTCGGTGATCACCAGCCGCGCATGATCCGAGAGGCGCACCCACGGCTCGCCATCGCTCGCCGGGCTGGCGGCAGGTGCGTCGCCGGCGGGCGCATCGCGGCGCTCCTCGCCGCGGTCGATCACGCCCATCTCCATCTCATGACGCGCACGCTCCACCGCGAACGCGTCGGCCATCAACGCGCGCAGCACGGGATCGGCTTCGTGCTCCACGCGGTGAAGGAGCGCGACGTACGCCGCGTGCGCGCTGAACGGCGGCGCATCCTCGCTCCACGCATCGCCCGGGAGCCGCGCCAGGGACGCGGAGGCAAGCGCGAACCGCGAGGCCGTCGCACGGATCGATGGGCGGTGCGCGCCGGCATCGCCCGCCGCGACCCGGGCGGGGGTGGACGACGGACGGAGAAGGACGATCGACGGGACGGCCGGATCGTGCAGGCGGAGGTAGAAGAGGCCGATCCCGGCTTCGCCCAGCATCAGCCCGGGGTCCCACGCGCCGCCGCGCGTGCCGCACGGCCACGGCCGCCCGGCACGCTCGAAGCGCTCCCACCCACGGGCGGCGGCGGATTCGGCCTCGTCACGCAGCGTTGGATCATCCAGCGGCGCGGCGGCACCCATCAGCGCCTCCGCGAGCCCGGCGATCCCATGGCAGAGCGAGAAATTCCCGCCGTCGTCGCGAACCCGCGCGCGCACGGCTCCAGCGGCGGCCGCGAGCCCGGTGCGATCGATCTCGAACCCCGGCACATTCGCGCCGCACCGGGCCAGGATGATCCCCGGCGCACCGTGGCACCACGCGCAGGTGTGGCGCGGGAGATACGCACCGTCCCACCCGGCGGGATACCGGAAGTCGGGCCAGTGGCCGACGGCCGACTGGAAGCGGCGCTCGTACAGCCACGCTTGCTCCGCGCCGTGCCGGAACGCTTCGTCGCCCGTGGCCACGAACAGCTCCAGCAGCGCGTGCCCCACGCCCGACGCGCCGTGCCCGTAACCCACCAGGTTGCGCACGAACGGCTCGCCGCCCGCCGTCCACGACCACCCCAGCGGCTCGTCCACCGCGCGCTGGAGCAGCGACTGGCCGATGCGGACGGCGGCATCGCGGCACTCGGGAACGCCGAGAAGCGGCTCCAGCGCGAGGAGCGCCAGCACCGCGCCCGCGGCGCCATCCACCACGTCGTACGCCCGCGGCGCGGGCGCGGCGATGCTGGCGCGGACCAGCGAGCGCGCGCCCCCGAGCACGTCCTCGCGCCCGAGCCGGGCTGCCGTCCGCGCCGCGGCGTACGCCACGCCCAGCCGCCCCGTGAACAACGCGATGTGCCGCGGATCCACCGCTTCCGCCCACGCCAGCGCATGCCGCGCCGCCCCTCGCGCGGCGGTGGCGACGGAAGCATCGCCCACGTACGGCGCGAGCTCGCCCAGGAACAGCGCGATCCCGGCGGTCCCGCGATACAGCTCGCCGGGCGTGGCGCCGTGCTCCGGCGTCCATGCGCACGCATCGCCCCGCCACTCCGTCCGCGCCAACCGTTCGCCGATTCGCGCGGCGGTCTCGAGTGCGAAGTCGGTCACGGATCGCGGCGGATGGCTCGGAGTGGAGGTGCGGCCGTCGGGTTCGCACGAAAGCTGTCGTGGACCGGGAGCCCCGGCAAGGATGCGCGGGAGGCCGCGATCTCGTTCCGCGAGACCGCGGGCCGTACAAATCCATTACCACGTTCGTACGATTCGAAGACCACCGCGGCACCCGGCGCGGCCATCATCCATGCGGGCGGATGCGCGGCGACCGCGTGTCCACGGCTTCGGTTCCCGCTCTCCCCGGTTGATCCGCATGGCGACACAGACGCTGGCCCCCGATCCCGTATCCGCCCCGGCCGCGCCGGCCGATCCATCGCCCGCGCGGCGCCGGGCGCGGATCGACAGCGTGGACCTGGTGCGCGGCGCGGTGATGGTGCTGATGCTGCTGGACCACGTTCGCGACTACGTGCACCAGGACGCCACGCACTTCGACCCCACCAACCTGCAGCGCACCACCGTCGCGCTCTTCCTCACCCGCTGGGTCACGCACTTCTGCGCCCCGGTGTTCGTGCTGCTGGCGGGCGCGGGGGCGGCCATGCAGCTGGCGCGCGGCAAGCCCCGGCGCGAGCTCTCGCGCTTTCTGCTCACGCGCGGCGCGTGGCTGGTGGTGCTGGAGTTCACCATCGTGCGCCTGGGGGTGGCCTTCGACCTGAACTACGCGGCGTTCCCCGGAATGCTGCAGGTGATCTGGGCCACGGGCGTGGGGATGATGGTGCTGTCCGGGCTCATCCACCTGCGCACGCGCTGGGTGGCGGCGATCGGGATCGGCATCGTGGCGCTGCACAACTTCACTGATCCGCTGAACGTGCCGGGGCCGAACCCCGGCGTGGGCGGTTCGATCTGGATGGTGCTGCACCAGCCGGGGCTGATCCACGTTCTCGGCGTTCCGGTGCTGGTGCTGTATCCGCTCCTTCCCTGGCTGGGGGTGCTCCTGTGCGGGTACTGCCTGGGGCACGTCTACGCCTGGCCGGCCGAGCGGCGGCGGCGCCTGCTGGTGCGGCTGGGGGTGGGGATGATCATCGCCTTCCTCGTCCTGCGGCTGACCAACCTGTACGGCAACCCGTTCCCCTGGTCGGTGCAGAAGAACGCGGTGTTCACCCTCCTGTCGGTGCTCAACACCAGCAAGTACCCGCCCTCGCTGCAGTACGTGCTGATGACGCTGGGCCCCGCGCTGCTGGTGCTGGCGTGGGTGGAAACGGCGCGCCGCGGGCCGCTGGGCCGCGCGCTGGTGACGTTCGGGCGCGTGCCGCTGTTCTTCTACCTCCTGCAGTGGTTCACGGCCCACGGGCTGGCGCTCCTCTTCTCCCTGGCCGCGGGGAAGCCGACCGCCCACCTCTTCGGCATCCCCGGCTTCACGCCGGCGCAGCCGGGCGCCGGGTTCGGGCTGGGCGTGACGTACCTGGCCTGGGCCGCCGGGGTGGTGATGCTCTACCCGCTCTGCCGCTGGTTCGCCGGGGTGAAGCAGCGGCGGGATGACTGGTGGCTCAGCTACCTGTGATTCGGGGGCGGACGTAGCCGGATCGAGCCCGGACAGGGGCGACTCCGCCCAAAGACAGCAACCGCGGGGCGCTTCGCGCGAGGGCACGGAGGACCACGGAGCCACGGAGAACTGCATCGGTTCCTCCGTGGCTCCGTGCTTCTCCGTGTCCTCCGTGTTCTAGTTGTTCTCATCATCCGCATGAGCGACGACGCCGATCCGCGACAGCTCCGGGCCGTCGCTCGTTGCGCGTGAAACCCGGGCTCGTAGCTTCTCGTCGTGACCACCACACCGTACCTCGATCCCTCGCACACCCACCCGTGCACATGCCCAGACTTCTCGTTCTCATCCCGCTCCTGCTGCTCGCCGCCTGCACCACGCGCACGTCGCCCACACCGCAAACCGCGGGGGCGATGGAGACTACCGCGCAGGAGCGAGACGCGGTGCTCGCCAGCATCCAGGGCTTCATGGACGCGCTCCGCAGCAAGGACACGGCGGCCATGAACCAGCACGTGGACTCGCTCACGCGCATCACGCTGATCCGCCCCACGCGCGGCGGCGGAACGCGCGTGGTGGTGCTGACCGCCGCCGACTTCATCCACGCGGTCACGCAGCCGAACCAGCCCGCGATCGATGAGCCGATCCGCAACCCCGTGGTCCACGTGAGCGGCGACCTGGCCACGGTGTGGGCCGAATACCAGGTCCGGCGCGACACCACCGTCACGCACTGCGGCTTCGACGCCTTTCACCTGGCCCGCCGCGACGGCCGCTGGAAGCTGCTGAACATCAGCGACACCTACCAGCAGACCGGCTGCGGCGCCCCCTGGCCCAGGTAGAACCCGACGCGGAAGGAAACCGACGAGCCCGCCCGGACACCGGTCCAGGCGGGCTCGTTGTATTCAATCGGATGATTGGTGGTTGACTCTCCGCACATCCCCAGAACCCGTCATCCTGAGCGTCGCCGCCGCGCAAACACCGCGTCCGCACTGGATTCTGGCGGCGACCGAAGGATCCATAGCCGCGTCCACAACATCGTCCGCCTGACGGTAGATCCCTGATCCCGGCGCGCCCCGGAGGATGGGTTCCGAGCGCAACCGGCAGATCCTTCGGTCGCGCCAAATGAGTGTGTGAACGCGAGTTCGGGGCGGCGCTCCCTCAGGATGACGTCGTCTGCATGGTGCGAAGGCGGAAATCAACCCAATTCATCCTCACGCGTACCATCCACCGGCACGGGAGCGAAAACGCACTCGCGCACTCACGCACTCACGCACTGGCGCACCTGTTCGCGGTGCCGAGGCATACGCCAGCCCCCGGCGGCGCAAAGAGGCCATCATCCACCACTCACGCCCACGCTTTGGCAGACAACTTGCCCCAAAATCGCCGCATGGCTACGAAAAAGACGCTGCCGTACTGGATCGATGGGGGCACCGAGGTGTGCGAGATCTGCTCGCAGCCGTACGTGCTGCAGGCCGAGCGCCGCTGCGCCGCGTGCGACTGCGCCCTGTGCGAGCACTGCGTGGCGCACGCGGAAGCGGGCGAGTCGTTCTGCGAGCACTGCCGCGACGAGGCCGGCAAGGAGGAAGGCTGATGGGCGCGCGTGCCATCTGGAAGGCGAACCTCCGCATCGGCGAGGTGGACGTGCCGGTGAAGCTCTACTCGGCCGTGCAGGACCGCGCGGTGCACTTCCGCATGCTCGACGCAAAGCGGCACCAGCCCGTGAAGCAGCACATGGTGGACCCGGACACCGGCAAGGTGGTGGAATCGGAGCGCATCGGCCGCGCGTGGGAGGGCGACGAGGGGCAGTTGGTGATCCTGGAACGGGAAGAGCTCGAGAAGGTTCTGCCGAAGCCCTCGCGCGACATCGAGATCACCCACTTCCTGGCGCCCGAGGAAATCTCCCACCAGTGGTATGACCGGCCGTACTACCTTGGGCCGGACGAGGAGGAAGACGAGGCCTACTTCGCGCTCGCGCAGGCGCTGCAAAAGCGGAAGGTGGAGGGGCTGGCGCGCTGGGTGATGCGCGACAAGGAATACGTGGGCGCCCTGCGCGCCGAGGGCGACTACCTGATGCTGATCACGCTCCGCCACGCCGGCGAGGTGATCCCCGCATCCGCCCTCCCCGCCCCTAAGGGCCGCGAGCTGGACCCGCGCGAGGTGTCGATGGCGCGGCAGCTGGTGCAGTCGATGGAAGACGAGTTCGACATCGCCACCTACCACGACGAGTACCGCGAGCGCGTGCTGGAGCTGGTGCAGGCCAAGGCGGCCGGGAAGGTGGTCAAGTTCCCGAAGGCCGCGCCGAAGAAGACGGACGTCTCGCTCGCGGACGTCCTGGAGCGCAGCGTGGCGGCGGTGCAAAAGGAGCGGAAACGTGCCTGATCTGGACAACGACGACGAAGCAGGAAGCGAGGCCGTCACCCGCGCCTTCTGGTCGGGAACGATCACCTTCGGGCTGGTCTCCATCCCCGTGGCGCTGTACGCGGCCAACCGCAGCCAGCGCGTGTCGCTGCGCATGGTTTCGCCGAAGGGGACGCCGCTCAACCGGCGCTACTACACCTCGAAGGACGACAAGCCGCTGGACACCGACGACATCGTGCGCGGCTACGAGGTGGAGAAGGGGCGCTTCGTGCTGGTGGACGACGACGAGCTGGAGCGGCTGGCCCCCGAGCGCACGCGCGACATCGACGTGCGGCAGTTCGTGGACGCCGGCGAGGTCGACCCGATGTACTTCGAGCGGGCGTATTTCCTCACCCCCGCCGGCGGCTCCAACAAGGCGTACCGGCTGCTGGCCAGGGTGATGGAGGAGACCGGCCGCGCCGGGATCGCCACCTTCGTCCTCCGCGACAAGGAGTACCTGGTCGCCATCATCGCCGAGAACGGGATCCTGCGCGCCGAGACGCTGCGCTTCGCCGACGAGCTGCGCACCCCCGCCGACGTGGGCCTCCCCGAGCCGGCCAGGGTGAAGCCGGCCCAGGTCAAGCGCATCGACCGCGAGATCGGCAAGCGCATGGCGGCCCATCTGGACCGCAAGGAGCTGGTGGACCACTCCGCCGACAAGCTGCTCAAGCTCGCCCGCGAGAAGATGCGCTCCGGCAAGGGCGTGGTGGAGCCCGACGAGGACGAGGCGGAGGACCGGGACGACGGCGGCCGCCCGGTGATCGACCTGATGGAGGTCTTGAAGCGCCGCATGGCCGGCATCGAGACCGACGACGACACATCCCCCCGCGCCGAGTCCGACGAGGACGGGGACGACGCGTCCTCCCCGTCCGGCGGCGGCGACCTGGCCGATGCCACGAAAGCGGAGCTTTACGAGCGCGCGAAGAAGCTCGACATCCCCGGCCGCAGCGCGATGACGCGCGACCAGCTGGCCAACGCCATCCGCCGCAGCGCCTGACGGCCCGGGGGACCGGCGGCTGAAGCCGCAGCAACCACCACGAAAAGCCTCGCAACCCGCGCGAGGCTTCAACCGCGAGACGCGGCGGGGCGGGCGCAACACGCGCCCGCCCCGGCTTTTTCGCTAGCACTCAGCACTCAGCACCCAGCACCCAGCACTCAGCACTCAGCACTCAGCACCCAGCACCCAGCACCCAGCACCCAGCACTCAGCACCCCGCCACCCGAACGGCTACACCGCCGACTTCGGGAACGGAAACCCCGTGGGCGCGGGAAGCGTCTTGTCCACCCAGCCGCGGATGGCGGCGTCGGCCACGGCGTAGCCCCAGTTGATCAGCCGCTCCTGGAGCACGCGCTCCATCGCCTCCAGCCGCGTGGGGACGGCGGCCAGTTCCATGGTGCGCTCCAGCGGGCACGGCAGCGTGTTCTGCGCGGGGAAGTCGCGGATGTCGCTGCGGGTGCGCCAGTAGGCACCCTTGCGGTCTCCCGCCACCAGCGAGCCCACCACCTGCCGCTTGCGCAGGGCGCGCACCTGGTTGTCCACCAGGTCCATCACCCGCAGCCCGTGCCGCGCCCAGTCGCCGTGCGGATGCGGCTCGGCCGCCATCTGGCCGCCGCCGTCGCTCACCAGCACGGTGTCGTAGTGCTTCCACACCGTCTCCAGCCCCAGGTTGTCGTACACCCCGCCGTCGGTGAGGTAGATGTCGGTGGTGTACGGCTCCATGTGCAGGGTTTCGCCCCCCTTCGGGCTCTTCTGCACCTCCCCCGGCTTCAGCTTCATCCGCGCCGGCGACAGCACCGGCGGGAACGCGGACGAGGCGGTGACGGCCAGCGCCAGCGAGGTGGTGGGATTCATCACCATCCCCACGTGGTAGTCGGCCATGTACGGCCGCGAGAAGCGCCAGAGCGCGCCGCTCTGCACGTTGGTGGCGTTGATCACGAAGCGCGGGCCCTCGCCCTTCGCGTCGTCGGGGAGGTCCTGCAGGGTGGCGTCGCCGAAGAGGTGCTTCCTGTAGGCGCGCCCCACCAGGTCGCTCACGGTCACGCCGGGGAGGAGCGCGCCCTCGAGCACCGACTTCACGTCGATGGTGTCGTCGGCCAGGTCCTGGATCTTCTCGATCACCTGCGGCACCAGGTCGGCCGCCACGGTGCGCCCGCCGGTGGTCTGCCAGTCGAGCGACGTCCAGCGCAGCCCCAGCATCCCCGCGGTGATGGACCCGCCCGACACGCTGGAGACGCGCTTGAGCCCGTGCAGCACGCCCAGCTCGTTCAGCCGCCAGATCACCCCGGCGTGGAAGAGCATGGCGCGGTAGCCGCCGCCCGACAGGCACAGCCCCGTGCCCGGGTCGGGCCTGCGCTGCGGCTCGGCCACGATCTCGGGCGACCGCGCCGCGGCCACGCGCGGGCCGGTGGTGCCCGTGTCGCCCGCCGGCGGGGCCGCGGGGATGGAATCGTCACTCATTCGAATCGCCTCCGTGAAGATGCGGGGCGGACACGCCCGGCCGTGGGCCGTGCTCAGCCGCCCAGGTGATACTCGATCCAGAGGGCCTCGCCATCCGGGTCGGCGGGGGTGCGGCGCTCGAACTCCTCCCACTCGGCCCGGGTCAGCCCGTACTTGGCGGCCTCGTCGAAGGGGAGGCGCCCCTGGTCCACGCGGATCAGGCGGCCGCGCGTGCGGGCCTTCAGCCGCTCGTACAGCGAGCCGAAGGGCATGGCCCACTTCTTCTTCCTGGCCATCTCCTGGTCCACCGGGATCAGCGCCACCAGCTGGGGGCTGGTCATCTTCTCCAGCCCCTGCTCGCGCAGGGTGGCGTTGTGGCTGCCGTGGTGGCCCACCTTGTACAGGATGGTGCGCCGCAGCAGGTCGTCGGTGGTGATCTTGGCGCCGTCAGGGCGTTTGGGGTCGGCCGGCCACGACAGGCTCTGCCAGCTCAGCCAGTTCCCCACCTGCGCGTCGCCGGGGAAGAGGAGGACGGGGCCGCCCTCGCCCAGCTCCAGCGCCAGGGCCAGCGAGGTGTTGTTGGTGTCGCTGTCCAGCGCCATCGCCAGGTCCTGGGCCACCCCCAGCCAGTCGCTGTCGATGCGCCGCCACGCCGGGCTCTCGCCGTCGTCTCCGCCCTCTCCCTGGCCCGCGGCGTCGAACCCATAGAACTCGCGGAAGAAGTGGCAGCTTCCGCCGCCCTTCTTCCTTACCCTCAGCTTCCTGGCCGCCTCGGTCTCGATGCGGTACCTGCGGTCGAAGGGGAAGGCCAGGTCGGCGGCGTCGGGATCCATCTCGGCGCCGGCCAGGGCGCCCTTCCCCTCGTCGTCCAGCCCCAGCGCCACCCCCGCGAAGAAGGTGTCGGCCAGCGAGAGCGCCGAGGCGAACTCGTACACCTCGCGCCCGCGCTTGGTGGGGTCGCTCTTCTTGATCAGCTTGCGGTCTTCCGGCGGCCCCAGCACGTACACGCGCACGCCCTCCACGCCGGGGAGGGTGAACACCGGCTCGCCGGGCTTGCGATAGACCACGCGCGACTCGGGGCGCTCGGAGAGCGACTTCATGGCGTCGGCGGTGGAGCCGCCCTCGGCGCGCGCGCCGAAGAAGCCCAGCAGCCCCTCGATCCCCTGGGCGGCGTCGCCCATCGCGGTGTCGCCGCGCAGCCGCGCGGCGGCGGCGTGCAGGTGCGCCACCTTGCGCTTGCGGTCTTGCCGCAGCTCGTTGGCCAGGGGGTGGTTGGGGTCCTCGGTCCACGCCATCCACACCTCGCCCACGTCGATCAGCCCGGTGATCTCGTCGCGCGCCTGCACGAAGCCGGAGACGTGGTCCCAGTGCTCGTGCGTGGCCACCAGCACGTCCACCTTCCCCTTCATCTTCCCGTCGGCCGACCCGCCGGTCTCCAGGGCGATGCTGCGGGCCACCTTCTTCATCCGCTCCTCGGCGTTGGCGGTGCCCAGCAGCACGCCGAAGTCGATCATCAGGTGAAAGCGGCCGCCGCCCTCGCGCGGAAAGGAGATCAGGAAGCAGTCGCCCAGCCCCTGGCGGTACATCCGCACGCGCACGCCGCTGGCAGTGTTGGCGCTCATGGCTCAGGGCTCCGGTTCGTGCGAGGCGTGAAGGAAGGCGAAGGGCTCGGCGCTCCGGGTGGGGTCGCCGAAGTAGGTGGCGCGCAGGCCGGCCAGCTCGCCGCCCGTCTTGAACAGCCGCTGGCGCCGCAGCCGGCTTTCGCTGCCGATGCGCTTGACCACCGCGTAGCGGAGCGAGTGGGTCTCCAGGTCGAGCACCAGGGTGCACCCGCCGCGGAACCAGAACCACTCGGGGTCGTCGTCGTGGCGCTCGTCGTCGTCGTACCATCCCGGGGGAACCGGGTCGTCGGGGTTCACCAGCACCTTGCGGCGCTGCGTGATGCAGACCACCACGTCGTTCACCAGGTCGCCGTCGGGGCCCACGCGCCGCGCTGCGCGGATGGAGTGCACCTCCAGCTTGGGGATGCCGTGCTTGTTGGTGCGCAGCCCCAGCGGCACGTGCTTGCGGGACAGGCACAGCCCGGTGAGCTGGCCGAAGGCCGCGCGGTCGAAATCGCTGCCGTTGATCAGCAGGTTCACCAGCCCGCCGTAGTTCTCCATCTCGTCCCAGATCCGCTGGCGCTCGTCCACCGCCGTGCCGTCGCCGCCGTCCTCGGCCGGGTAGCTGAGCGTTTCCACGAACCGGCGCAGGATGAGGCAGAGCGGCACCAGGTCGCACTCCACCTCCTCGAAGCGGGCGTTCCAGCGCAGCGTGTCTTCGGAGAGGGTGCGCAGGTCGCGCGGGTAGATGCCGCGGCGGCGGAACGCCTCGATGAAGGCGATGCGGTAGCCGCGGTCGTCGTCGTGCACCATCTCGTAATCGGCGGTCACCAGCGCGCGCAGGTAGTCGCCGAAGGTGATGTCCACGGGCGGGCAGTAGTCCAGCGCGCGGATGCACATGTTCAGCACGTGCTGCGCGGCCTTGGCCGCCTCGGTGGCCAGGCGGTTGACCAGGTCGGGGTGCAGCGCCCCCGCCTCCAGCACCCCCGTGCCCCCGCTGGCGATGCGGAACAGGTCGCCCACGCGCGACTTGTAGATGGAGATGAAGGCGTCGAACACGGCGGCGACCAGGATGGCGCCGCGGTCGTGCGGCTCCAGCACGTTGGCGTAGTCCTCGGGGTTGGGCTCCTTCGGCTCCCACTGGCCGGTCTCGGGGTTGTCCTGGCCGATGGCGTCACGCAGGGCGCCGTAGTTCCCCACCGCCTGCCCCACCTGCTGCGCAAGCTGCCCCAGCAGGCTCTGGCTGGCCAGGTCGCCGCGGGTGCGGGCGATCTGGTGGCGCAGCACCTCGGGAAAGGTGAAGTGCTGGAAGAGCGCCACGATGTCGGCGAACGCCTCGTGGAAGGCCAGCCCGTCGGGGTGCGTGGCCTCGATGAAGCGCCGGTGCATCCCGTCGAGGAGAGCGTGCGTGGTCTCGTGCGCCACCACGTCGTGCGAAAGGCAGGTGAACACCAGCCCGCCGGGGTAGTGGACCCCCCGGTTGTCCTGCGCGGCGGGAAAGTACCCGAAAAGGAGCGCCTTCTTCTCGGGGCTGTAGTAGGCGTTGGCCTGCCGCAGCGCGTGCGGGTAGATGCGCAGCCGCGGCACGTAGCTGTACAGCGGCTCGCGCGCCTTCCGCGCGCCGCTCCCGCCGGCCGGCGCCTCGCTCGCGGCGGCGGCCTCGGCGGCTTCGGCCGCCTCTCCCGCGCCGGCGGCGGGGGCCACCAGGGGCTCCTCCTTCTTATCGTCCGGGCGCTTGCGGGGCGACCAGAGCGCCTTGCGCCCCAGCGCGTGCTCGAAGTTGGCGATGGTGGTCATCGCCACCGCGTACACCATCTGCTGGTGGAACTGCGGGTTCCCCTCCGAGGGCGAGACCCCGTCCTGGGCCAGGATGGCGGGGTGGTCCAGCTCCACCGGCGCGTAGAAGCAGCCGCTGGCGGGGTCGAAGTCGACCACCTCCAGGTACTCGCCCACGGGGCCGGCGCCCAGCTCCTTTTCCCAGCGCACCCGGAACACCACCTCGTTCACGACGGCGGTTTCCAGCTGCGTGGAAAGGCTGGGGTCGAATGCGTAGCCTCGCAGCTTGCGGAACGCGGGAGACGACGGCGCTTGTGCCATGGGGCGGCCTTGCGGAGGAGGGTGGGAAGGTGGGTTCCACCGGGCGCGAAAGGGGCGGTGCCCGGCCCTGTCCGATCACATGAACGGCGCTGCGCCAATGTGGTGGCGCATAGTGCCGCTACGCGCGAACGGTTGTCAATAGACGTCCGGGCCGCGTCCGCGAACGGGCGTGGAGTGGACGGGGGCCACCCCGGTCCGTCCCGCGTGTCGTACGGCGCCCGCCTCCATGGCATGGTTGGACCGGCCGCTGGAGATTCCGCCGCAGCCCGGATCGGCACCGGAGAGAAAGCCGGTGAGGACCGAGGGCCCGCACCGGCGGCTAAGCCGCAGCAACAACGACGAAAAGCCTCGCAAACCACGCGAGGCTTCAACAGCAGAATTCAGGATGCGGAGAGTCGTCAGTGCATTCACCGCCCCCCCTCGAAATCATCCTGAAGGAGCCGCCGCGCCGAATCCGCGTCCACACAGAACCCCGGCGGCGACTGAAGGATCTATCGCTTGCGCTCGGAATCGTCCTCCGAAGCGCGCGGGCATCTACCGTCAGCCGACGATGGCGTGGGGGCGGTTATGGATCCTTCGTCGCCGCCAGGATTCAGCGCGGACGCGGCGCGGGCACAGCGGCTCCTCAGGATGACTTCGAGGGGTGGGGCGGAATATCCCCTCCTCAGCCTCAGAGCTGCAGGGCGAAGTGGAAGGCGCTGATCTCCATCCCCTGCCGGAAGTAGAAGCGGTGCGCGCGGGCGCGGGTCACGCGCGAATCCAGGTGCAGCTCGGCGCATTCCTCGGCCTCGGCGCGCCAGCGCATCCACTCCATCAGCCGCGCGCCCCAGCCGGCGGAGCGCGCCGCCTGGTCGGTCACCAGGTCGTCCACGTACAGGATGCGGCCGCAGTACAGCATGTCCATGAAGCGGAAGCCGGCCACCGCCCGCACCACGCCGTCCTCCATCGCCGCCAGCAGGTGAAAGCGCTCCGTCTCCATCAACCGCCGCACGCGGGCCAGGTACTGGTCCGGCGCGACGTGCGGGCGCAGCTGGAGCATCACCTCGCGCGTGGCCAGGATCTGCGCGTCGGTAACCGCCAGCTCCAGCGAGACCGTTCCGCTCGGGAGCCAGCCGCGGGGCGACTCATCCACCCCGCCGCCGTGCCCCGCGGCCATCTCGTTCAGCTCGATCGTCATGAAGGTAGCTCTCCGGGGTGATAGGAGCCGCGCGGGGTGCGAGCCCACGCGAGCAGGAACAGCGCGCCCAGCGCCAGGTCCAGGCAGCCGAAGAACAGCGTCTGCGCCGTAACGCGGCCCGCGAGGTGGAGCGCGATCACGGCCGGGCCGAAGCCGAGCTTCTCCAGCACGCCGACGAGCATCAGCGGCCGGTAGCGCACGGGGTCGGTGGAGATGAGGAGAAAGACAACCTGCCACGCCACCGTCACCCCAATGAAGCCGTAGAAGTACTCGGGGTGCGTGATGGGCGGCGGGGTGTCACGGCCGATGCGCTCCTCCAGGAAGTACTGCGGCAGCATCACCAGCAGGCCGTAGATGCCGGCGATGCGGAAGATCCAGCGCGGGAGCGCGGGGGCGGCGGCGCGGGCGCTCATGGCGCCACCTCGAACACCGCCTCCACCTCCACCGCGGCGCCGTGCGGCAGGCCGTTGGTGCCCACCGCCATACGCGCGTGCCGCCCCGCCTCGCCCAGCACGCTCACCAGCAGGTCCGACGCGCCGTCGATCACCTGCGAGTGAGCAGTGAAGTCGTCGGTGGCGTTCACGTAGCCGGCGATGCGGACGCAGCGCATCACGCGCGCCCAATCGCCATCCACAGCCACCCGCAGCACCGCCAGAAGGTTCAGCGCGCTGAGCCGTGCGGCCTGCTTCCCCTCGGCCACGCCCAGCTCGCGCCCCAGCTTGCCGATGAAGCGCCGCTCGCCGTTCCACTTGGGCAGCTGGCCGCTGATGTACACCAGGTTTCCGGTGCGCACGTATGGGACGTAGTTGGCGCCCGGCGGGGAGGCGGCCGGCAGCTCGCGCTCCAGCGCCTTCAATCGTTCAGCATCCATCGGATTCGCGCGGGTGGAAGAAGCGGCGTGGCGGCGGAGAGCACCGGGAGCGAGGAGCGCGGCCGGGCGCGCTCGACCCACGCGCCGGGCTCGCGGAACCAGCGGATGCCGGTGATCTGGACACCACCCGCTTCGTGGTTGCGGATGAACTGCTCGTATGCCTGCCGATTGGCGAACTGGACCATTTCGGCCACCGTCGGGGAGCAGGGACAGGCGTGGCCGCGGCTGGCGTGCGCGGTGTGAACGCCGCCCTGAAAGATGGTCCGGCGTGGTCCGGTTTCCAGCGCCAAAATGGACTGGTGGGGTTGGTCCAAGTTCGGCCGCACGGCCACGGTGGCATATGCGTACGGCAGGCGCGGCATCGTCTACCGGACGATCGGCCACCCGTTCTGATCGCGCGGTGGCTCGGGGAACGCGGAGATCCGGTGCCGGCCCCCGCGTCCCCTGCGCCGTGGCGTGAACCGCCTCTGTTCGATTGCGTCGGGAAAGAGTAGACTCTGCTCCGTATCATTCGCCCCATCTTCCGCAGTTCCCCCCTCATCAGGAGAAAATCATGGCCACTCTCGCGGTTTACGTTCAGGGTGACATCTACCCCGGTGGATCGAACGATCCCGCCGCCGTGGTGGCGGCGATCACCGGCTCGAAGCTGACCACGCCCATCCTCGCCCTTCTCCACGTCAACTGCTCCGCCACCACCTGCCCCGACGGGAACTCTCCCCCCGACGCGCAGGACGGCGACATCACCTTCAACGACACGCTGATCGTCCGCGGCGGCAAGTACGTGGGCGATCCCACCTGGCCCACCACCGTCAAGTCGCTCCGCGCAGGCCAGGTCACCCAGATCTTCGCCTCGTTCGGCGGATACGGCGTCCCCGACTACGCGCGGATCGGGCAGCTCATCGCGAAATACGGCACCGGCCCCACCAGCCCGCTCTACCAGAACTTCGCCTGCCTGAAGAACGCGCTCGGCATCGACGGCATCGACTTCGACGACGAGGACAGCTACGACCAGGACACGGTGGTGCAGTTCGCGCAAATGCTGCTGGGGCTGGGGCTGAAGGTCACCTTCTGCCCGTATGGGTCGCAGGATTTCTGGTCCGGCTGCATCGAGGCGCTCGGCACGTCGAACGTGAGTTGGCTGAACCTGCAGTGCTACGCGGGCGGCAAGTACAACAACCCCGGCGACTGGACCGGGATGGGCGTGCCCGTCGTGGCCGGCGTGTGCACCAACTGCTGCTGCCCCACCACGACCTGCACGGTCCAGCAGGTCCAGGACGTGTACACCCTGTGGACCACCGGCCAGGGCTCCGCCAGCTCCGATTGCTGGCAGGGCACGTCCACCGGCGCCGTGACGCTCGCCGGCGGCTTCATCTGGACCTATGCCGACATCGCCAGTGACGTGAACGGATACGTGAACGCAATGGACGCCGGCCTGCAAGCGGGCGCCGGCGCGCCCTCGCCTGCCTGACGCGCGGCGCACGGAAGCGGGGCTCGTTCGCGTTCCTCCCCGTACGTGATCGCCGGGGAGAACACGCTCGCGAGCCCCACGTACTTCCAGGCGCTCACCCCCGGCACGCGCGGCTACCCGCGCGACGAGGCTACAATTACAGGAAGCCTCGCAAACTGCGCGAGGCTGCGGGGGGAGAGTCCAGGCGATTCGGAGATGTCGCCCGCTCGACACTCAGCACTCAGCACTCAGCACTCAGCACTCAGCACTCAGCACTCAGCACTCAGCACTCAGCGCCCAGCGCCCAGCACCCAGCACCCAGCACCCAGCACCCAGCACCCAGCACCC
>DASSJS010000056.1:0-6798 GCA_035691085.1 Longimicrobium sp. | reverse complement strand
CACGAAGGCTGCGGAGACGCACGGAGGACCGGGAGGGCTCGATTCCCCCTGATGACGCAGTGAACGAAGCCTGCAGGCGCAGATGACGGGGTGAACGACGGAAGCGGTGTTCCTGCAAAAAATTTCGATACTCAGCGCATTCCAAGCCTGCAGCCACTCGTCGACGTGCTCCGGTGCGATCAGGCTGCAACTAAAATCGACGAAGAACCGAAAAAGATGCGCATCCAGGGAGAAACAGCATGAGCGAGCCCTCGTCCTTCACCGGCTCCATCACGGCGATCGCGAGCGAATTGCGCGGCGGCGGCCACACGCACACCGCCCTCAACCGCGCGTCGAGCAAGATCGACCACCTGGGCCGGCGGCTGCACGGGCTGGGCTACATTCGCGGCCGCGAGATCGCGGAATGCTTCACCGCGGCCCTGGCCGAACTGCACGCATCCCACGCGCTCGCCGAGGAGATGCGTGGCGAGATGGTGGGCCGGGCGATCAGCCGGCTGGAGGAGGCGGCGGTGCACGCCTCGGCCGGCGTTCTCCCCGCCGCGCCCTGACTGTAACGCATGTCGTAATACCAGATTCAAGTATTCTGTTGGTTCGGAGAGAACTTTACGATGTCATCCTGAAGGAGCCTAAGCGACTGAAGGATCTATACTTACTTCCACGCTCCGGCCAGGATGCCGATCGATTCTCCACCAACGAATCAAGCGGGTTTGGTGCATTATGATCCAGAAACTCGATGGAGCTCAGCACCCATACCCAACCGGGTGATTCATCGGCGAGACCACCACCCTCACCCAGGCTGTGGCGTAGACGTTAAGTATAGATCCTTCAGTCGCTTAGGCTCCCTCAGGATGACATCACGCAGGAGTTAGGACTTTAGACTCAGCACCCAGCACCCAGCACCCAACACCCAGCACCCAGCACCCAGCACCCAGCACTTCTCGCCCTCACCGGTTGTCCAGCGAGATGCTGGACAGCTGGTTCTGCACGCTCCGGCACTCGGTGAGGGCGTGCTCCAGCGCGTCGTAGACCTCTTTCCAGCGCAGCACCTCCATCGCGTCGGGCTCGCCGGCGAACAGCGCGCCCGAGGCACGGTCGTACACGGCGATCCCCTCCTCGGCCAGCCGCTCCATCCCGGTGCGGATCTCCACCACCACGTCGGGGTGCCGGAGCTGCGCCACCGATTCCTCGATGCACGCGGTGGCGCGCACCAGGATCTCCGACAGCTCGCGCGCGGGCTCGCACCGCTCCGTGAGGTGAAGGTCCTGCACGCCGCGCGCAGTGTCGTGCAACAGGCTCACCAGCCCGCCCAGCGCCGCCGCCACCTGGTGCACGTCCTCGCGGTCCAGCGGCGTGACGGTGGCGCCGTCGATCTCGGCGAGCAGCTCGGTGCGCGTTTCGGCCGCGCCTCGCTCCACCTCCGTCAGCTCGGCCAGCAGCTCGGTGAACGGGTGCGGCTCCGCGAAGATGCGGTGCAGGATCCGCGCGGCATTCGATGCGGCGCGGGCAAGGTCGGCGAACACCTCGTAGAAGTGCCGCGGGCGGGTGTGATGAAGCACGGTGCACCGCTGTCAGGAAGACAACGCATCGGGGACGAGCCAGGCATCCGCATACCGGCCAGATCGGCCCGGCGCCCCAGCGCTCAGGTAGGCGGATACGGATTGGTGCACGGTGCGCGCCAACCGCTCCGGGGAGGTGGTAGCCTGGGATGATTGCGGGAGTCGCGCCATCCATGATCCAGTGGTCTCCCTTCTCCCAATAATGTGAACCCATCTCTCCCGGGGCGATCCGGACGGAGGCGTGGCACTCCGCGATCGGATGGCGTGCATCACTGCCTGTTCCCAGACGCGTCGCTCCCTTGTGCCTGCGCCCTCATCGGCTCCTTGCACTGCGAAACCCGCGCGTGCCACGCACTTTTTCCCTCGCTTCGTGCAACTCCCTGTCGAACGCGGCCATCGCCATCTCGAACGAAGGCCTCCGCGGTATCGTACCGTCACGGGGTTCGGGGCGGACAAGCCCGCCGATCGCCCTTCGCAGCCCCTTTCCGTCCACGTAGCCGGTTGATCGGGCAACGTTCGTCCATGACCGTCCGAGCTCCTCCAACAGCCCAACGGCCAGCAGTACACGCACCCAACCGAGCAGCCGTCGCGGTGGTGGCACGCCTTCCCGCGCGCACCAGTCCGCCACCGTCCGTTCGTTCACCCCGAACACAGCCGCAAGATCGTCGCTCAGCCCACAGTCGCAGGCTACCTCGGCCGCGGCGCGGACCAGCGTCATCGCGTTCGCCGACGCGTAGCGGGAGAGCCGCGCTTCCAGCCTCCGTTTGAGCGGCCGCGCATGTGCCGCCCGGAACCGGGGCACCAGCGCCTCCGGCCCGCCTTCCAGCCCCATGTCCACCACTTCGCTCACGCCCCACCGCAGAAGCGTCTCGACTCCGGCCGGGGCGCACGAGGCCAGGTCGGCAGCGGCGACCACCGGCAGCAGGGGCGCGGACGCAAGGAGTACCTGGAGAGCGGGATCCGGCTCGCCGCCCGCACTCCCGAACGGCGCAACGAGCACGGCGGTCGATGGTGGCGCCCGGCGCACGGCGGCAAGCAGCGCGTCGAGGCCCGTCACGCGGATCGCCCGGTATCCCTCCGCCGGAAATGGCAACGGATTGAAGGCCGGATGATCGAGCACGAGCAGAGTCCGGACGGGATGCGCCCGGATCGGTGGCGCCTCGGGTAGGGTCATTTCATGCACCACATGTGTTGGCGCTCCAGATGTGGACGGATGAACTTGATCACGCTTCCACGGGCCTCTACCCATCTTTTCAACCGGAGCTCTGCTCATGTTCGCACCCAAACTCCTGCTGTTCCTGGCCGTACCGCTCCTGGTGTGTGCGTGCGAGGCCGCGACCCCGACCGCCCCGGCGGTCGCGCGGCCCGTGCACTCCTCGTCCGCCTTGCCATCAGGCGCCACCGTCTCCGCTGATTCCGTCCAGCCCACGGCGGCGAGCGGCGGCCTGATGTTTGGATCGGGGACCTGATCAACCCAAGCCGGACCATACGGGCCTTCTTCCCGCATTTCACGTGGAAGCTGCCCGGGCGGCGGGCCCGGTGGTCCGGCTAGGCTCTGCTGGCGTCGTGCGCCGCCGTGGACAGCGGAACTCCGCTCACACCACCGTGCGCGACCAGTTCCGCCGCCAGCTCGCCCGCGAACGCATCCTCCGCATGCAGTGCCTTTCCGCCAGCAGGCGACCCCGCCCTGGACGCCCCCTCGCGCCGGCCGACCCGCTCCAGGGCTGCGGATGCGGTCACGACGGTTTCGTTCTCTCCGCTCGCGGCCGCGCTCTCCACGGCCATCGCAAGGGCGGCTTCAGCATCGTTCCACCTCGACAACTCCAGCGCTCCGAGCCCGAGTTCCAGCGCCGCGGCCGAATGCAGCCGCTCGCTCCTGTCCTGCCGGATGATCTCCCAGGCCTCCGACCAGTACTGGCCGAACCTGGCCTCGTCAGCCGTGGCGCCGGCCGCGCGCGCGGCGTAGCCGAGCACGTGCAGGCGCGCCCCGGGCTCGGTGAAGGACAGGAGCAGGGCGTCGAACACCTGCAGTGCGCGGCGGAAGTAGCCGTGCTGGAACCAGAGCCAGGCGATGTCGTGGGCCAGCTTCGGCACGTTTGGATGGCCCGGCGGATAGGCGTGCAGTGCCTCGCGCGCGTATTCGCCGGCCCGCGCCAGATTACCGGTGTAGACGGCGACCACGAGCAGGTCGTGGTAGATGAACGGGATTCGTTCCCTGAGCCGCGCGCGCCTTGCCGTGAGCAGGGCGGAACGGAGGAACGCTTCCGCCACGGCGTACCGGCCGACCTGCTGGTTCAGGTTGCCCAGGCTGTTCAGCGCGATCGCATGCGCCTCCCGGTCGGAGTTCCAGACGGCCACGCGGCGCGAGCGGTCGAGCCAGTGCTCCGCGTCCCGGTAGTTCCCGCGCTCGCGGTGCATCCGGCCGGCCACGTACGCGTACCGGGCGCTGCCCGGAACGGCGATGGCGGCTGCCTCGGCCAGACAGACGGCGGCGGCGCCGGCACCCCGCTCCACGCACCAGTCGGCGAGCGCCATGCAGGCGAACGCGATCCACTCCCGGTCCGCCTCAGCCGGGTTCCGCATGGCGGTCGCGATCACCGCGAGCGCGCCCCAGACGTCTGCATCCCACGCGTCTACTTGCTCCAGCACGTACGCCTCCCACCGCGCCAGCCCGGGCGCGTCGAGGGCCAGGGCCGCACGGCCGCGCCTTGCCGTGGACAGCACGAGCCGGTACGTGCGCCACAGGGGAAGCGCGTACTCCCGCGGCGCCTCAGCCAGGAGAATGGCTCCGCTCACCTCTCCGCGCTCGACGGAGAGCGGATGGGCGAACTCGAGGGGAGCCCGGGGCAACGGCGGCCGGGTGGGTTTGCGCGGGGGCTTCATGCCATCCTGGTGAGCTACGGTGCGGGCGGAGGAGCATCGCAGAACGGCGCCAAGTGTACAGCCGGGGGAGCGAACACGTCTACAGCATGAAATGCCTCTATTCCGGTTACCTTCATGGCGAGCCCGAGAAGGGCGCCACCTTCACCCTATCCTGGGCCGACTGCCCAGTGCCTGATTGCGCTGCGGACCAGACCGGCCCCGGCACTCGTCCGTAAACGCAACTACCTTCGGGTGGGGGATGGGCTGATTGATAACGGTCAGGTGAGCGACGACCGCGTCAGCCGCCGGAACCTGCCGGGCGCACCGTCACCGTCTCAACCCGCGCTCGATCCACACGACGGGGCCGGCGGACCGTGGCATCCTCACCACCTGGAGCGGGGTCAGGACCAGATCTCCCTCGAGCCCGGCTCCGGGCGAGGTGCTGGCCACCGTGGCCGCCACGGTGTCGCCGCGCGCCATGACGGGGCCGATGGCGATCTCGTACCCGGTGCTCGGGCGGAACCCCATCGCCGCCGCGAGGACCACCTCGCGGCCGAAGTCGGCGGCCGGCTCGGGGAGCGCGGCCTGCCGCGCGAAGGCGCGGAACGCCGCCCATTCCCGGCGGGTGCGGATCACGCAACGGAGCGGTGTTTCGACTCCGCTCTCGGTCACCGTGGCAACCGTCCGAGCGTCCACGCGCCTGAAGGCCGGGGTGTCCACGACCGCCGCCGCGCGCGGCGCGGCGCAGAACGCCCGGAGGGCGAGGGGAACGGAAGCCCCCGCCGGCACGGCCGGGGCGGTGCTTGCCGCGGGTGGTGTCGCCGCCTGTCTCCCGGGCGCGTCACCGCCGGAGGTGCGCCGGCCACACGCCGCGCCGAGGGACGCAAGCACGAATGCGATGAGCCGGCGTGAACTCGATCGCGGGCGCGGACACGCGTTACGCATTGGGCGTGACTGGAAAAGGGATATCAACATATCAAAAGGCAACGGACGGCGGGGGGCAGCGCCAGTCATCCGACGAGCCCTGCGGGGCGGGGGATGCGCCTGCCCGGCACGGCCGCGGTGAACGGCGGGATGCCGCCTTCATGAAAAAGATTTGTGCCGGGGTCGCCACGCATTAATATCTTATCCGACACGCTGTGCAGGATAGAATACTGGGGAAGAGGGAATCATGGCGATGGATCCCGTTTCATCTCGCATGTCGTTCGACCTCCGCGCCCGCCGGCAGGTTCATGGGCCCGAACTGCAAATCGACGTAGCCGCCGATGCCGAGCCGTTCTGGGAGTGGTACGCGTCCACCATCCGTGCCGGGCGCCCGTTCCGCCTGAACTCGGTGGCCGACGCGCCCGCCTATCCCCCCGCCACGCAGGGGTGCGCGCTCTGGTTCTCGGCCGGCGTCGAATCCACCTACACGCTCGAGCACATCCGGCACCTGAACCCGGTGCTGCTCCAGATCGAGGACCACCCCGTCTTCCTGGGGGAGGACCGGAAGATCGGGCAGGTCCACTTCCTTTGCGCCGTCACGTCTGCGTCGCTCGGGTTTTCCGTCACCTACCTGGGCGTGGAGCGCAACGACCTGATGGTGGTGCGCGGCGCGGCGTCGCGGCCGTACGTGGAGCGCACGCCGGAGTTCCTGGAGCGGTGGTCGGCCTCGCACCCGGGCCATCGCATGGAAACGGTGTGCGGGGGGCTCCACAAGGACCAGATCATCGCGTGGCTGGTGGAACACGGCATCCCCATCATGGGGACGTGCGACCGGCTGAAGGACGGGCGGTGGTGCGGCGGGTGCTACAAGTGCTTCGAGGCCT
The DNA here is from genome assembly GCA_035691085.1 of Longimicrobium sp. Taxonomy (GTDB): domain Bacteria; phylum Gemmatimonadota; class Gemmatimonadetes; order Longimicrobiales; family Longimicrobiaceae; genus Longimicrobium. The sequence goes on along the minus strand of DASSJS010000056.1, from coordinate 572 downwards.
TCTACTCCGCCAAGGCCGCCGGCGTGGACCTGGGGATCCGGCTGCGGGGCGACGAGTGCGCCAGCTATTACGACGAGTACCGCCGCTACATCGATTCGGGGTTCACCGACAACTACAACAACGCCTACGCGAACTACGTCCGGCTGCAGATCGTCCACCAGATCTCGATCGACCCCGCGGCGGACTGCGTGGCCGGCGAGCCGCCGCTGGCCCAGGCCACGGCGTCGTGAGCGCCGCCGAAACCTCCGGCCGGCCCGGCGTGGCGCGCCGCCCGAAAGATCCCGGCGCCCGCGGGGGAGAGGCGCGCAACGGCGCGCCGCCGGGCCGCGCCGCGTTCCACAACCCGGTCACGGGAAAGCTGGTCGAGGAGTTCGACCCGGTCCGCCTCTGGATCTACGATCCGGCCCCGTATCCCCCGGCGCTGCTGAACCCGCTCGCCCGCGCGCTCCTCTCCGGCGACCCTCGCTACCACGAGGGCCGCTACCTCTTCCAGCGCGCCGGCCGGCCCGACGACGCCGACCTCCTCCTCTTCCCCTGCGACCTGAACTGGTTCGAGGAGCGCGAGGAGGAGC
>DASSJS010000055.1:0-6337 GCA_035691085.1 Longimicrobium sp. | reverse complement strand
GGCCGCGCGCGAGCCGCTGCGCGCCGGCGCCCGCCCCGTGGCCCGCGTGGACGTGGACCGCCCGGGCGAGGCCGAGCAGGCCGGCCTCTGGCTGGCCGCGCTGGGCGGCGAGGCCGCCGCCTCGCTGAACGGGCACCTGGGCTCGCTGGTGGCGCAGTTCAACCTGGGCGCCCGCGAGATCGCCCAGGCGGGCGCCGAGGCCCAGGCCCAGGCGGGCGACGGAGACGGGCTGGCCGACGCGCTGTGGACCGCGTGCCGCCGCCAGGCCCGCCCGCGGCTGGACGACCTGGCGCAGCGCATCGAGACCGGCGCCGGGTGGGACGACCTGGTCCTCCCCGAGCCGCAGGCGCGCACCCTCCGCGAGATCGCGGTGCACGTGCGCCACCGCGCGCGGGTGTACGGCGACTGGGGGTTCGGGCGGCGCGGCGCGCGGGGTCTGGGGATCAGCGCGCTCTTCGCCGGGCCCAGCGGAACGGGGAAGACGCTGGCCGCCGAGGTGATCGCGGCCGAGCTGCGGCTGGACCTGTACCGCATCGACCTGTCGCAGGTGGTCAGCAAGTACATCGGCGAGACGGAGAAGAACCTGCGCCGCGTGTTCGACGCGGCCGAGGAGGGCGGGGCGGTGCTCCTGTTCGACGAGGCCGACGCGCTGTTCGGCAAGCGCAGCGAGGTGAAGGACTCGCACGACCGCTACGCCAACGTGGAGGTGTCGTACCTCCTCCAGCGGATGGAGCAGTACCGCGGGCTGGCGGTGCTCACCACCAACCTGAAGGACTCGCTCGACACCGCGTTCCTGCGGCGGCTGCGCTTCGTGGTGCACTTCCCCTTCCCCGACGCGGCGCAGCGCGCCGAGATCTGGCGGCGCGCCTTCCCCCGGGCCACGCCCACGGAAGGGTTGGACGCCGAGAAGCTGTCGCGGCTGGGCGTGGCCGGCGGCAATATCCGCAACATCGCGCTGAACGCCGCGTTCGCCGCGGCGGGGCAGGGCGAGCCGGTGCGGATGGCGCACCTGCTGTACGCCGCGCGCGCCGAGCTCGCCAAGCTCGAGCGGCCGCTGGGCGCCACGGAGGTGGCCGGATGGGTGTGAAGCGCCGCCCCGGCGTGGAACTGGTGCTGGAGGAGCTGGTCCTCCATGGCTTTCCCGCCGCAGACCGCCGCCGCATCGCCGCCGCGGTGGAGCGCGAGCTGGCGCGCCGCATCGCCGAGGGCGGCCTCCCGCCGGCGCTGGCCGGGGGTGGCGCGCTCGCCCGGTTGGACGGCGGCAGCTTCACCGTGGAGCGGGGGACCTCGCCCGACGCCATCGGCGCGCGGGTGGCCGGCGCGATCATCTCCTCCGCGGGCGGATCCGGCGCGTCGGGCGGATCGGGCGGCTCGGGGGGATCGGGCGGATCGGGCACGTCGGGCGGAGGTGGCGGGCGATGATGGCGATGGCGTCCGGCGAGCTGCGCCGCTCCGTCACCCCCGTGCCGGCGATGGCGCCTCGCCTCTGCTCGTGCGGCAAGCCCGTGGGGCCAGACGGGGAGTGCGCGGCGTGCAGGGCGAAGCGCATGGAGCGCGAACGGGCCTCGTTCGCCAACGGCGCCCCGCACGGCCACGCCTTCTCGGCGCTCGCGCTCTTCGACGGGCGGGGGAAAGACGACGAGGCGAAGAAGAAGGCGCCCGGCGCGACGCCGAAGGACGCGCCGAAGGCGGAGAAGAAGGAAGCCGAGAAGGCCAGGTGCAGCCCCACCTGGTACGGCTCCACCGACCCCGAGCTGAACGACCAGGGGTTCTTCACCGGAAAGCTGCTGGTCACCTACAACGACGCGGCCATCCAGAGCCCCTGCGTGAAGGAGTGCGTGCGGCAGCACGAACAGGTCCACGTGCGCGACCTGACGCCCATCGTGCGGCGGATCGCCGCGTGCGACCGCGCCGCGGGGAACGACGAGGCCAAGCACGCGCGGTGCGGCCAGATGTCGTCGGAGCTGTTCGCCATCCAGGACCGCACCGAGTGCAACGCCTACGCGAAGAGCATCGCCTGCCTGAAGGCGATGCTGGCCGACACGAAGGGGAAGTGCGGGAAGGAGCCCCATCGCACCCACGTGCGGGAGCACCTGGCGCGCGAGGAGTGCCACCTGGCCGAGAGCTGCGCCGCCGCGAAGGCGAAGGAGAAGAAGTGACGATGCGGCCGTTCCTTCTTTCGATCGACGCAGGCACGGGGAGCGGAGGCGATGTCGTCCGTTCTCGCTGAGCGCGCCCCCGCCACGCGGCCGGCCGCCGCGGCCGCGAAGCCGACCCGGCGCCCGTCGCCGGACGAGCACCAGGCCGCGCCGCCCGAGGTGGCGCGGACGGCCGCGCCGGGGCACGCCTTCGGGAAGGTGCGGCTGCACGCGGGGGCCGTTCCGGCCGTGCAGGCGAAGCTGACCATCTCACAGCCCGGCGACTCGTTCGAGCAGGAGGCCGAGCGCGTGGCCGACGAGGTGGTGCGCGCCTCGTCATCCCCGCCCGCCGTGGAGGAGGGCACGGACGACGAGTCGGTGCAGACCGCGCACGACCCCGCCTCCGTCGCGATGGAGCAGGACGACGCCGAAGCGGTGCAGATGGCGCGCGACCCGCTCGCCCCCGGGGCCGAGAGTCCGCCGGGGGTGGATGACGACGAGCGCGAGGCGGGTCCCATCGTCGGCATGGCCTCGCAGCAGGGCGGCAGGGAGGGCGAGGACGAGGAAGAGGACGGGGAGCACGACGCGCCTCCCCCTTCGGTCGACCTCGACACGTCTCCTGGTGACGAGCGCGTGCAGCGCGCCACGCGGCCCGACGGAAAGGAAGACGAGGAGAAGGACGAGGAGGAGGAGCGCGACGAGAGCATCCACCGCCGCGCCGCGGCGTCGGGCGGCGACGACCCGCCGCCCATCACCGGCGGGCTGGGCGCGGGGACGCTGGCGCGGGAGCTGTCTTCCGCGCGGGCCTCGGGCGGGCGGCCGCTATCGGGCGACGCGCGGAGCAGCATGGAGCGCGCGTTCGGAGCCGACTTCGCCTCGGTGCGCATCCACGACGACAGCACGGCCGACCGGCTGTCGCGCTCGGTGCACGCGCTGGCCTTCACCAACCGCCAGCACATCTTCTTCTCCTCGGGCCGGTTCGACCCCGGCAGCGGCGCGGGGCGGCGGCTGCTGGCGCACGAGCTGACCCACGTGGTGCAGCAGGTCCCCTCCGTCCGCGGCGGCGCATCATCCGCCGCCGCGCCGCCCGCGGTGGCGAGGCAGGCCGCGGGCCCGGCGGCCGCGCAGGTGCAGCGGGCGCCCATCCCCGGCGCGGATGGGGCCCTGCTGGCGGCGGGCGGCGAGGAGGTGGTGCAGCGCGCGCCCGGCGACCCGCCGCCGAACCTGAAGCTGGTGGCCCGCATCTACTTCCTCGACAAGGGCGGCAACATCGTCTTCGAGACGGGGCTGGTCATGTCCAGCCACCCGGGCGTGGTGGGGACGTACGAGGGGAAGCTGGTGGGCGCCCCGGGCGCGCGGCACCTCCTGTTCGGCGAGCAGGACATCATCGTCTTCCGCGCGCCGCCGGGGATGGAGGCGGCGCTCACCAGGACGTCCAGCATCTCCGTCACCGTGTTCCCCGCTTCGGCCACGGGCGGCAAGGCCGAGAAGGACAAGGCCCCCGGGAAGACGGGGCAGAAGGTGAAGGGGGAGGAGGGCGGCAAGGGGACGCCGGGGAAGCCCGGGAGCAAGTACGGCTGGCTGGGGCTGCTCGACCTGGACCAGGAGACCATCGACGCCCTGGAGAAGATCTTCGAGCTGCTGGAGGACGAGGAAGAGTACCTGGCGCTGCGCGACACGCTGGAGATGCTGTCGGACCTGGGGAAGCACGCCGCCACGGTGGAGTCGTGGTTCGCCGACCCCAGCAGGCTGCTGGCGGTGGCGCTGGGGCTGGAAGAGAACGCGGCCGTGAACGCGCTGGCCGGCTGGGTGGAGCGTGCCCCCACCAAGCGCAAGCTCAAGACGGCGAAGCCCGAGCGGAAGGGGATCATCGGCGTCGCGCTGAAGGTGGCGGCGATCATCGAGAAGCTACGGCGGGTGCTGCGCCCCGTGTTCGCCGTCCGCGCGAAGTTCATCGAGCTGTTCGGCGCGGTGGGGCTGCTCCTGGAGTCGATCTCCGCCATCCAGAACGTGCTCGACGAGGAGAAGCGCAAGAAGTTCGACCCCGCCAAGCTCCTGGCCGGCTTCTCGGAAGACCTGTCCGTGGCCCTTCACCAGAAGATGGAGGACCTCAAGAAGGGCTTCGCGGTGAAGGTGGAGACGCTCGACAAGTCCGAGTTCGTGACCTCGGAAGAGATCGGGCGGGTGGTGCTGGCGGCCGGGCTGAAGGCCGTTCCCGGCGCGGGAAAGCTGGTGGTGAAGGTGGGGACGAAGATCCCGGGGCTCGAGGGGCTGATCGCCGACAAGCTGGTGGCGCCGCTGATCCCCAAGTCGGTGATGGACGGGCTGAACGAGAAGCTGGGGTCGCTGGCCAAGCTGCTGGCGCCCGCCGCCAAGAAGGCCGCCGCCGGGCTGGACGAGGTGTTCACCGGTCTCGAGGACGAGCTGGCCGCCTTCCTGGCCAGGCAGACCAAGGACCTGGCGGCGTTCCTTCACGCCGGCCCCGGCGGCGGCCACGCCGATGCCCGCGCCGAGGCGCGCTTCCGGTCGATGACCGCGGCCTCGGGCGGCGAGGCGCTCCCCGAGGGGGTGCGGCGCGAGATGGAGGGGCACCTGGGGTTCGACTTCGGCCGCGTGCGCATCCATCGCGACGCGGCGGCGGGGCGGGCCAGCCAGGCGGTGAACGCCAACGCCTTCACCCTGGGGAGCGACCTCTTCTTCGCCCCGGGCCGGTACGATCCCGGCTCCTCGCAGGGGCGGCGGCTGCTGGCGCACGAGCTGACCCACGTGGTCCAGCAGGACGGCGCCGGCGGCCAGGTGGTGCAGCGCGACTTCGCCGCCGTGCGCGCCCTGCTGATCCGCAAGCTGGGCGAAAGCGTGAAGGCCGCGCTGAAGACGGCGGTGGGCGGCGGACCGGCCAAGCAGGCCAAGGCGAAGCAGTACAGGGACGAGGCGGCCAAGCTGCGCAACAAGCGGGTGGTGAGCGCCACCAACCCCGGGCTTCCCGCGGCCTACGTCTACGTGCGCAGCGGCGGGAAGATCAGCGGCATCCGGCGCAAGCTGTCGTGGATCCGCTTCGTCCCCGCGCTCACCATCGACAAGGGGATCATCAAGTTCGGCGTCGAGTTCGACTACGACCCCAAGGACGCCGACCGCGCGGCGCTGCGGCGGGCGTGCAAGTGCGGCGACGGGCGGCAGGCGCACCACGTCCTCCCGCTGGAAACCCGCGGCGACCCGATCGTGAAGCTGGCCGAGTCGAAGGGCTTCAGCTTCAACGGGCTCGACAACGGGGTGTGCCTGACCGAGACGGTGCACTACGGCTCGCACCCCAACTACACCAAGCGCGTGCAGGCGATGCTGGCCGCTCTGGCGGTCAAGCACCCGGGCGGCGTGTGGACGCCGAAGCTGAAAACCGACTTCTACGCGAAGGTGCAGGAGTTCAAGAACTTCTGCAAGGCGCGCCGAAGCAAGCTGGATTGACGCGATGAAACACTGGATCTGGACCGGATACGCGCCCGGCGCGGGGCACGCCTTCGCCGAGGACCAGGAGGGGCTCACCCAGCCGCAGCTGGAGGCCATCCTCTTCGGCCGCCCGATCGCCGAGCCGCTCCCCGAGACGCGGGTCACGAAGCTCTCCGCGGGAAAGCTCCCCGACGTGATGGGCTCGGCCTTCTACGCCCTGCTGGTGACCGACGCCGTGCGCGCGGTGCTGGAGGAGCACGCCGGCAAGGTGGTGCAGTTCCTCCCCGCGAAGGTGAAGGGGAAGCGTGCGGCGTACTGGGCGCTGAACGCCACCGGCCAGGCGAAGGCGATGGACCGGGCCAAGTCGAAGTTCAAGGCCTGGTCCGACGGCGAGGGGATCGAGTCGGTGCGCCACCTGGCGCTGAAGGTCCCCGCCTCGGCGCCCGCCCTCTTCCACCTTGCCGAGATCCCGCAGGTGCTGGTGGTGAGCGACGCGCTGAAGGAGGCGCTGGAGGCGGCCAGCAAGTCGCCCGGTGATTTCGAGAGCCCCGGCGAGTGGCGCCTCGGCTTCTTCGAAGACGAGGTGTAGCGGGTTCGAGTGCTGGGTGCTGAGTGCTGAGTGCTGAGAACCAGCCCGAAGCCACGCGGCCCTCACACCGTCATCCACGCGGAGCTGGGGCCGAAGAGGCCCGGTCGGCGCCACCTGCTCCCAACCGGCATCCCGGCCATGCCGCACCCAGCACTCAGCACCCAGCACT
>DASSJS010000054.1:0-3794 GCA_035691085.1 Longimicrobium sp. | reverse complement strand
GGGTGAACCCGGCGATGGAAACGCGCGCCGGCGCGGCGGCGGGCTCCGGCCGGGCGGCTTGCTCCACCGGCCGCGCGCTCGGCTCCTCGGCGTCTTCCAGCCGGCCGCGGTACAGCGCCTCGTAGCGCCGCGCCATCACGTCGGCGCCGAAGGCGCGCAGCACGCGCGCGCGGGCAGTCCGCGCGTCGCGCTCACGCAGCGCCGCCTGCCCCAGCGCGTGCGCCCACGCGGCGGCCAGGGCGCGCGGGTCGCCGGGCGTGGCCAGCCGGTGGCGCAGCGCGGGGCCAAGGACCGCCGCGTTCCCGCCCACGTCGGTCACCACCGGGCACACGCCGGCCGACATCGCCTCGAGCAGCGACACCGAGGTTCCCTCGCTGCGCGAGGTGAGCGTGAACACGGTGGCCGCCGCGTGCAGCGCGTGCACGTCGTCCCTCCACCCCGCCAGGCGCAGGCGCGGCGCCACGCCCAGCGAGCGGGCGAGCTGTTCCAGCCGCCGCCGCTCGCTTCCGTCTCCCGCGACCACGGCCACCGTGCTTCCGTACAGGTCGGGGCGCAGGTCGCGCAGCGCGGCCAGGGCGCGCACCAGCAGGTCGTACCCCTTCACCCGCTCCAGCCGGCCGATGCTGAGCAGCACGCGGTCGCCCGGGCCGATCCCCAGCTCCGCGCGGACCGCGCCGCCCCCGTCGCCAGGCGGGCGGAAGGCGCCGGTGTCCACGCCGTTGGGGATCACCACGATGCGCGGCCCCGCGCCGGTCACGCGGCGGCGCAGGTGATCGGCAAGGGGCGCCGAGACGGCGGCGACCACGTCGGTGCGCCGCGCGGCCAGGTGGTCGAGCAGCCGGTCGTCGGGCGGGTCGGGGGCGCGGCGGCCGTGCTCGGTGTGGACCACCCGGGGCACGCCGGCCATGCGCGCCGCGGTGGCGCCCTTCAGCCACACGCCGCTGTGCGTGTGCACCACGTCGGGGGCGATGCGCCGCACCTCCGCCGCCAGCGCGGCGGGGCGCAGCAGCGACCAGGCGCGCATCGGCGCGGCCAGGTGGACCCGGGCGAAGCCCTCCAGCTCGCGCCCGAAGCGCCCCACGTACTGCAGCGCCATCACGTGCACCTCCAGCCGCGCGGGGTCGGCGCGGCGCGCCAGCTCGGCGATCAGCCGCTCCATCCCCCCGTAGTTGAGGTTCTGCACCAGGTGCAGCACGCGGAGCCGGTTCTCGCTCATCGCCCCCCCAGCCAGTCCACGGTCTCTCGCCAGGCGGGGAGCGGGTCGCTCCAGCGCAGGACCTCGCCGCGGTCGCCGCGGTGGGGGGCCAGGCAGCGCGCCACGGCGGCCAGCCGCCCCGGCTCGCCCGGCGGGAGCGAGAGCGCGCGGGGCGAGCGGCGCAGGCGGGCGAGGGCGTGGTCCACCTCGCCCCACCACCAGCGGCTGCGCACGCCGGGGCGGTACGCGGGCGGCGGCACGGCGGGCTTGCCGGCCAGCGCGTCGAGCAGCAGGGCGGGGAAGTCGACCCCCGCGTCGATGGCCAGCTGCAGCGAGCCCCAGAAGCGGCCGTTGACCTCCATCAGGTACGGCGTGCCGGTGGCCTGGTCCACCTTGAGCTCCACCATGGCCACGCCGCGCCACTCGAACGCCGCCAGCAGCGCGCTGGCCCGCCGCACCAGCGCCGGGTCGGGCGCCACGCTCTCGCGGTACACGCTCACGCCCCCCGACGGCGGCTTCTCGCGCAGGCGCCGGTGCGCGAACACGGCGCGCACCCGCTGGTCCCAGGTGAGCAGGAAGATGCCCACGCCGGGGCCCACCACCCGCTGCTGCACCAGCACCGGGTACGCCGCCTCGGGGAGGTCGTCCAGCGCCACGCGCAGCGCCACCCAGTCGGCCGCGTGGATCACCGCCTGCTTCGCCCGCCCCTCGCCCTCGTCGCGCACCGAGCGCGCCGGCTTCACCACCACCGGACAGGTGATGGACGAAGGCTCCACCGCCAGCCGTGCCTCCCGCGTCTCCAGCACCAACTGCGCGGGGACGGCGATCCCCGCGGCCTCGGCCGCCTCCAGCACGCGGCGCTTGTCGCAGATGGCGCGGAAGGCCTCGCGGGTGGGGAAGGGGAGGGGGACCGGGGGGCGCACCCCCGCCGGCGCGAGGAGCGCCAGCGCCGACGCCTCCGACACCGGGAGCAGCACGTCGCACCGCCAGCGGAGGGCCAGGGCGTTGACGGCGCTCGCGTAGGCGGCCGGCTCCGCCAGCGGCGAGGGGACGCGCGCCTCGCGCCGCGCCCAGCGCGACGCGCCCGCCAGCGAACGCTCGCGCGCGGCGCAGACGCGCACGTCGTGCCCGGCGCGGCCCAGCGAGCGGACCACGGCGAGCGCGGCGCGCTCCTCCCCGTCGGTCACCAGGACGCGCGCCATCGCCCCACCTCCCATCCGCGCGCGCGCAGCCGGAAGCCATCCACCGACACCCCCGCCGGCACGTTGATGCGCGGCAGCGCCAGCGGATCGTCGCCCCGCCGCACCGCGCCCCCCTCCACGCGCAGCCCGCCCCGGTACCCCGCCTCGCGCGCCGCGTGGACCACCGCGGGCGACACGCGGCCGTACGGGTACGAGATCCACGGGATCACCGCGTTGCCGAAGCGCCGCCGCAGCGACACGAGGGAGTCGTTCAGCTCCGTCCGCAGCTCATCCTCCCTCAGCGCCGCCAGGTCGGCGTGCGACCAGCCGTGCGAGGCCAGCGTGATCCCCGGCACGCGCGCGGCGGCGCGCAGCTCGTCGTCGCCCGCGGCGGCGGCGTGGGCGGGGAGCGTGGCCGCGCGGAGATCCATCCCCGAAACGTTTGTAGCAGTTGGGAGAGGTGCAGGGCAAAGTGCAACATCCGCTGCACGATGCAAGACTCCGCCTGGGGTCGGCTCGTGCCCGACCTCTCCGGCGGAGGCGAGGATCCGGTCTCCGCGCCCGCCCAGCGAGCCCAGCGCGTGGGCCCGGAGCGACGCGTCGAGCCCGTTGCCGCCCGCCATCCGGTCCCACCAGAAGTGCGTTCCCGCGGCGGCCCCGGCCACCACGAAGAAGGTGGCCGGGAGCCCGCGCCGGGCCAGCTCGCGCACCCCCGCCTGGGCCGCTCCGGAATAGGCGTCGTCAAAGGTGAGCGCCACCCGCGGGCGGCCGTCGCCGGGAGACATCAACTCGTTGAGCGGCAACACGTTGCAGGTGCGCTGCAAGACGTCGAGCTGGGCGGCGAAATCCTCCTCCCGCAGGTGCAGCGAGCGGTCGCCCGCCACCCGCTCTCCGGCGGGAATCACGTTGTGGTAGGCCAGGATCACGGCGCCGCCGCGCCCCCTGGCCAGCAGGGCGGGAAGGGGCGAGGCCGCCAGCCAGCGCTCGGCCGCGCGTCGCGCCGCCGCCCGCAGCGTTGCGTGGGCGCCACACGCCCCGGGCAAGGGCGCAAACGGCGCAGGGGGTTGCAGGAACGTCACTTGCATGGTAGGATGAAGCCGCTTCACACGAGCAACGGGGGCGGGGGCGTGCGGCCATGCCGCAACGCAAACCCTTCCAGGGGCAACTCCCGCACCCATGCGCGGCGCCGCGATCAGCGGCGTGCGCGGCCCATCCGGCCGCGCCTCGTGAAGCACCAGTACACACATGCAAGGCTGCTCAGAGCAAATCTCTCGAAAGGGAGAGACGCAGAGCCACGGGGCTACCGCGGGGGGGAACCACCCTTTCGCCACGCCAGCCGGGCCGCCAGCTCATCCGACACCAGCACGTCGGGGGATTGGCGGCCTTTTCCGTTCGCCATCCAACGGCGCGCACCGCCC
>DASSJS010000053.1:0-10591 GCA_035691085.1 Longimicrobium sp. | reverse complement strand
CACCACGCCCACGGCGGCCGGCACCATCGGCCCCGGCACCCGCTCGCGCAGCCACGCGCGCAGCCGCTGCCCCAGGCTGCGCAGCCGCACCGCGCGCACGGGGTCGTTGGCCAGCGCCTCCAGCGGCGCCTCCGCCAACTGCCACGCAGGGAACTCCGCCTCCACGCCGGCGGGGACGAAGAGCGCGTCGATCCGTCCCGCCTCGGACGACGGGCGCAGCCGCACCTCCATCCCCAGCGCGCCGCCCAGCGCCCACAGCGCGTCGGGGTCCACCGCCGGCGTGGCCTCGGCCGCCAGCGCGCGGCGCACGTCGGCCGTGGTCGCGTCGGCCGGGGCGGCGGCGAGCAGCTCCACCATCCGCCGCTCGTCCCACACCCGCGCGTCCGGCACGCCCAGAACGGCGAGCGGGGCCTGGGGAGATGCGGCCAGCGCGGCACGCAGCCCCTGGACGCTTCCGCCCACATCATCCCACAAGACGGATGAAGCTTCGGGCCGATCGGGAGATGGGCCGACGTGGAGGACCACATCCAGGCGATGCCGCGTGAGTTCGTTGTGCGCGGCGCCGCGCTTCACCCGCACCTCCACCCGGCCGATGCGGGGGATGCGGCGAGCGAGGAGGTGGAAGAAGCCGGGGTCCACCACCAGCTCCTCTTCCTCCTCCACGGCGCGGCGGGCGCGCAGGCGCACCTCGGCCGCGGGGGTGCGGTCGGCCACGGAGCCCAGCTCCACGGCGGTGCGGAAGGGCTCCAGCGTCCACAGGCTGCGCACGTCGCCCAGGAAGAGCGCGCCGCCATCGGCCAGCGCCTCCACCGCGTTCTCCACCACCCGCGCCAGGTACGCCGCGCCAGGGAAGTACTGCGCGACCGAGTTCACCACGATGGTGTCGAACGAGCGCGGCTCCACGCCCCGGAAGTCGGCGGCCTCGCGCTCCATCAGCCGCACCGGCGGCAGCCCGCCGCGCCGCGACACCCGCTCCCCCAGCGTCCGCAGCGCCGCGGCGGAGACGTCGGTGCCCACGTACAGCTTCGCCGCCGGCGCGGCCCGGAACAGGACCAGCCCCGAGCCCACGCCCAGCTCCAGCACGCGCCCCGGCCCCAGCGCCGTCACCGAGCGGCCGGTGTGGTCGGCCCACTCGCGCATCTCGTCCGGGGGGATCGGCCGGCCCGTGTACGAGCTGTGCCATCCGGAGATGTCGAACGAGTCGTCCACGGCCGCCGCGCTCCCGTGGGTGCCGTACAGGTCGTCGAACATCTGCGCCCAGTGCGACACCTGCTCGTGCTGCGCATCGTCCGCCGGCTCCTCGGCCGACACGGCCGGAGCGGCATCCCCCGGCACCGCGCGGTCCGCCACCACCCAGCCCACCAGCCGCAGCCCGCCGTCCGCGCCCGGGCGCGCGTCCACCACCGCCTCGGCCACCTCGGGGTGGGTGCGCAGCAGCGCCTCCACCTCGCCGGGCTCCACGCGGTTGCCGCGCACCTTCACCTGCCGGTCGATGCGGTCCAGGTACTCCAGCCGCCCGTCGTTCCCCCAGCGCACCCGGTCGCCGGTGCGGTACATCCGCGCCCCGGCTTCCCCGCTGAAAGGCTCGGGGACGAAGCGCTCCGCCGTCATCCCCGCCCGCCCGCGGTACCCACGCGCCACGCCCACGCCCGCGATGCACAGCTCGCCCGGCACGCCCAGCGGCACGGGATTCAACGCCGCGTCGACCACGTAGACACGCACGTTGTCCGTCGGCCGGCCGATGGCGGGGCGCGCGTCGCCCACGTCGCACTCGTCCAGCGTGGCGCAGACGGTGGCCTCGGTGGGCCCGTAGGCGTTCAGGAAGCGCCGCCCCGGCGCCCAGCGCGCCAGCAGCGCGGGAGGCAGCGCCTCGCCCGCGCTCACCAGCGTCCGCAGCTCGGGGAGCGGACGATCGGGAAGGGTGGAGAGGACGGACGGAGGAAGGGTCGCGACGCTCACCCGCTCGCGGCGCATCAGCTCCAGCAGCGGCGCGCCCGAGGTCTCCTCGCGCGGCACCAGCACCAGCGCCGCCCCGGCCGCCAGCGCGGCGAACGTCTCCGCCACCGCCGCGTCGAAGCTGAACGAGGCGAACTGCAGCACCCGGCTCCCCCCATCGATCCCGAAGGCGCGCCCCTGCGCGGCCACCAGGCTGGGGATCCCCGCGTGCGGAACCAGCACCCCCTTCGGCCGCCCCGTGGAGCCCGAGGTGTAGATGACGAACGCCAGCGCCTCCGCCTCGGCATCCACCTCCGGCTCCGTCGCCGGCCGCGCGCCGATGGACGCGCCGGCGGCGTCCAGCGCCAGCACGTCGATCCCCGGGGGGACGGACAGCGTGTCCGCGCGCGGCGCCACCACCAGCCGCACGCCGGAATCATCCACCATCGAGCGCAGCCGCTCGGCGGGGTACGCGGGGTCCAGCGGCACGCAGGCGCCGCCGGCCTTCAGCACGGCCAGCAGCGAGATGATCGTCTCCGGCGTGCGGTCCGCCGCGACGCCCACCGCCACCTCGGGGCCGACCCCGCGCGCCCGCAGCTCGTGCGCGAGGCGGTTGGCGGCGGCGTCCATCTCGCCGTACGACGTCACCCGGCCGGCGTGGACCAGCGCGGGCGCGCCCGGCCGCTCGGCGGCGCGCTCGGCCACCATCCGGTGCACGGGGCCGCGCGGCGCGGGGCGGGCGGTGCGGTTCCACTCCAGCAGCACGCGGTCGCGCGCCGGGTCGGGGAGCGCGGCCAGCAGGCGCGACATCCGCTCCTGGGGCGCGTGGACCGCCGCGTCCAGCAGCGCCGCCAGCTGCTCCATCATCCGGGCGACGGTGCTCGCGTCGAACAGGTCGGTGGCGAACTCGGCCTCGCCGGCCAGGCCGTCCGCCGTCTCCGTCAGCTCCACGCTCAGGTCGAACTTGGCGGTGCCGCTGTCCACCGGCTCGGGGCGCAGCGTCAAACGCGGCAGCTCCACCGCCTGCCGGGGCGTGTTCTGCAGGATCAGCGACACCTGGAAGAGCGGCGCGCGGCTCAGCGTCCGCTCGGGCCGCAGCTCCTCCACCACCCGCTCGAAGGGGAGGTCCTGGTGCGCGAACGCGTCCAGCGCGGCCCGGCGCGCGCGGGCAACGAGGTCCGCGAACGTCGGGTCGCCCGATACGTCCACCCGCACGGCCATGGTGTTCACGAAGAAGCCGACCAGCCCCTCCACCTGCTCGCTCACCCGCCCCGCCACCGGCGACCCCACCACCAGGTCGGTCTCGCCCGACCAGCGGTGCAGCAGCGCATCGTACGCGGCCAGCAGCACCATGTACGGCGTGGCCCCGTGCGCCCGCGCCACCCGGCGGACCGCGTCGGCCGTCTCCTGGCCCACGTGGAAGCGGTGCACGGCGCCGCGGTAGCTCTGCACGGGGGGACGGGGACGGTCCGACGCCAGGCGCAGCTCGGCGGGGGCGCCGGCCAGCGCGCCGCGCCAGTACGCCAGCTGCCGCTCCAGCACCTCGCCGCGCAGCCACTCGCGCTGCCACACCGCGTAGTCGGCGTACTGCACCGGGAGCGGCTCCAGCGCGGGGACCCGGCCCTGGCTGAACGCCGCGTACAGCGCCGCCACCTCGCCGAAGAGCACGCTCAGCGACCAACCGTCTCCCGCCACGTGGTGCAGGTTCAGCACGAGCAGATGCTCATCCGCGGACAGGCGGATGAGCACCGCGCGCAGCATCCGGCCGCGCGAAAGATCGAACGGCGTCTCCGCTTCCACCCCCGCGATCCGCGCCGCCTCGCTGTCCGCCTGCTGGCGCGAGAGGAGCGAAAGATCATGCTGGGGAAGATCGAAATCACCCGGGGCCGGATGCACCACTTGAGCGGCGCCTTCGGAGTGCCCGATGAACGTGGTCCGCAGCGCCTCGTGCCGGCGGACGATCTCGCACAGCGCGCGGCGGAGCGCGTCCGCGTTCAGCTCGCCGCTCAGCCGCACGGCGGCGGGAATGTTGTAGAAGGGGCTCGCGGGCTCCATCTGGTGCAGGAACCACAGGCGCTGCTGCGCGAAGCTCAGCGGCAGCGCGCCGTCGCGCCGAACCGGGCGCAGCGGGGGCCGCGGCTCGGCGGGCTCGCCGCTCGCCGCGCTGATGCGCGCGGCCAGCGCGGCCACCGTGGGCGCGTCGAACACCGCGCGCACCGGCAGCTCCACCCCCCAGCGCCGGCGCACGCGGCTGAGCACCTGCATCGCGAGCAGCGAGTGCCCGCCCAGCTCGAAGAAGTCGTCGTCCGGGCCCACGCTCGGCGCGCCCAGCACCTCGCGGACGATGCCGGCCAGCGCGTGCGCCGTGTCGCCGGCCGCCGCCCAGCCGCCCTCCGGCGGCTCCAGCGCGGCGGGCGCGGGGAGGGCGCGGCGGTCCACCTTGCCGTGCGCGTTCAGCGGCAGCGCGTCCATCGCCACCAGCGCCGAGGGCACCATGTACGCCGGGAGATGCGTCCGCGCCCAGCGCCGCAGCTCCGCCACGTCGGCATCCCGCGGCTCACGAAAGACGACGTAGCCCACCAGCCGCGTGCGCCCGGTGCCGTCGTCGCGCGCCACCACGGCGGCGGCGGCCAGGGCGGGATGCGCGGCGAGAACGGCCTCCACCTCGGCCGGCTCCACGCGGAACCCGCCGATCTTCACCTGGTCGTCCAGGCGGCCCAGGAAGTGGAGCACGCCGTCGTGCCAACGCGCGCGGTCGCCGGTGCGGTACATCCGCGCGCCGGGCGTGGGGGAGAACGGGTCGGGGACGAAGCTCCCGGCCGTCAGACTGGGCCGGCCCAGGTAGCCGCGCGCCACGCCGTCGCCGCCCAGGAACAGCTCGCCCGCCTTGCCGTCCGCGACGGGGTCGAGAGCGGCGCCCAGCACGTAGGCACGCGTGTTGGCCAGCGGCGCGCCGATCGGCAGCTCGCCCTCCACCTGGTCCTCCGCCTCCCACGCGGTGGCGGTGACGGTGGCCTCGGTGGGGCCGTAGCTGTTGATCCAGCGCACGCCCAGGCCCGCGATGCCGCGCCACTGCGCCAGCGCCGCCGGGTGCGCCCGCTCGCCGCCCACAACGACGAGGCGGAGCGGCGCCGGCACCCTGGCATCCAGGGCGGCCAGGTCGGCCACCCACGCGTGCCAGAAGGCGGTGGGCACGTTGAGAACGGTGACGCCCTCGTCCGTCATCCAGCGCAGGAACCCGCTCCCGTAGCCGGGAACGCCGGCGGGGCGGAACACCACGGTTCCCCCGGCCGCCCAGGTGGGGAAGATCTCCTCCACCGAGATGTCGAACCCCAGCGAGGCGATCTGCGCCACCCGGTCATCCGCGCGCAGCCCCAGCGCGGCGATCACGGCGTGGTTGTGGGTCACCAGCGAGCGGTGCGAAACGCCCACGCCCTTGGGCCGCCCGGTGCTCCCGGAGGTGTAGATGACGTACGCCAGCGCCTGGGGATCCACCTCCACCGCCACGTACCCGTCGGCCTCGGCGTCCAGGATCGAGGCGACGTCGATGGCCGTGGGCGCGGACGGGGGGAGCGGGTGCGCGCCGTCGGTGAGCACCGCCACGGCGCGCGCGTCGTCCAGCACGTATGCGGTGCGCTCGGCGGGGTAGTCGGGGTCCAGCGGAACGTAGGCGCCGCCCGCCTTCAGCACGCCCAGCAGCGCCGCCGCCAGGTCGAACCCGCGCTCCAGCAGCACGGCCACGCGCGCCTCGGCGCCCACCCCCATCGCCCGCAGCCGCGCGGCCACCGCGCTGGAGCGGCGGTCCAGCTCCGCGTAGCTCCAGCTGCGCCCCGCATGCGCCACCGCGGGCGCGCACGGACATTCGGCCGCGCGCGCCACGAACAGGTGGTGCGCGCAGACGGCCGCGCCCACGTGCGGGCGGGGCGTTGCGGCGGCGCGGGCGGGTTCGGCGGTTGCCGGCACGGACGGATCCTCATGCGATGGGTGAACGGCAAGGCGGGGACGGTTTTCCGCACCTCAGCGGCACCAGAATGGAAACGTATGTAGCGTGTGACCCGAATAGAGCGAGGGGTACGTACGACCCTCGCCCCGGCTGCCCTGAAGCCGCGTTGCTGCGTGAGTGTTACGGTCCGCGGTGCGCGCCGGCGGGGTGGGGCTGCATGGCGCTTCACACGCGGATTCGATCTGAATCAGACTTCACGTATACGGAGCGGGTAACAAAACGACTCGGGCACCGGGCGATATGGTTCCGCCCGTTGCCAGCGCCCCCGGCGCTCTACTCTCCGTTTCGCGACTCCAATCTAATCGAACAGGAGCCGTTTTTGTAGTAGTTTGAAGAGTGGCGGGAAATCTGCACGTCGTTCACGGAAGGGCATTTACGCTTACTGAGCGCGCACTCTGTAGCAGTTAGATCCCGGAATGTCATCCCTTGTAACAACCGCTGGCACAACAACGATCAGGCGGGGGAATTCATGAGCTTTTCGCGCTCGCTCTGAATCGGACGCCCCGTTGGGAATCGCCTCGTCATATCGTGTACTTTCTGAATCCGCCGTAAAGTATACCAACCCGCATGGAGTGTGGGCCGCACTTGGCCTGTGCGGCACAACAACTTGGAGGGTACCGCCGGGGTGGGCGCCGGGAGGGTCCGGCCGCCTCCCTGCCGGTGGGGTCCTGGAAAGGTGCGCACGCGGCCTCACCTTTCCCGTCCACCCGCGCCCAGGGTACAAGCTGCGTCCATGGTCACGCACCGGCCCGGAGCGTAACGCTCGCACCCCGGGCGGGAACCCTCATGACGGGTCACGCCATGCCTACGTGCGGCGTGGGCCACGTGGGCTTGGACCGCACGAAACAGGTGAAATTGGACCACGGCGAGCGCGCGGGCAACGCGAGGGGGACCGGAGTTCCGCGCGGGGAGCGGGGCGCGCGTGCCCCAGCGTTCACCGGGGGGCGGCGGACCCGGGGAGGGCCGCCCTGCGGCCCCCGGGGTCAGCCCCCGGCCAGGACCGGGCCGAGGTCGCCGGAGAGCGCCCGCAGCACCGGGTCGCGGGCGGAGTGGAGGTAGAAGTGGTCGCCGGGGAAGACGCGCAGGCCGAAGCCGGCGGTGGTGTGGCGGGCCCAGGCCATCGCCTCGTCGCGGGTGACCTTGCCGTCGTCCGCGCCGGTATAGGCGGTGATGGGGATGGCGATGGTGGCGCCGGGGGTGGGCACGTACGTTTCGGTGAGCGCCAGGTCGGCGCGCAGCACGGGGATCAGCAGCTGCAGCAGCTCGGGGTGGTCCAGCAGCGCCTGCGGCATTCCGCCCAGGGCGCGCAGGTCGTCCACCAGCTCGGCGTCGGTCAGGCGGTGCAGGTCGCGCTGGCGGCTGGGCACGTCGGGGGCGCGGCGGCCGCTGGCGAACAGGTGCACCGGGCCGGGCGTGCCGGTGCGGGCCGCGTGGCGCGCCAGCTCGAACCCCACCAGCGCCCCGGTGCTGTGCCCCAGCACCGCGTAGGGAAGGTCGCGCCAGCGCTCCAGCGCCTCGGCCAGCGCCTCCACCAGGGGATCCAGGCGGTCATACGGCTGCTCGCGCAGGCGGTTCTCGCGCCCGGGGAGCTGCACGGGGCACACCTCCACCTGCTCGGGGAGCGCGTCGGCCCAGCCGCGGAACGCCGAGGCGCCGCCGCCGGCGTGCGGAAGGAGCAACAGGCGCAGCCGCGCTCCCGGACGGGGGCGCGGCCGCTGGATCCAGAGGTCTTTCAATGGAATTAGCGTCATGATGGTCCGTCGCCGCCGCGGGCACCGCCGGGGTGGGCGGGCGGAGCGGCGCGGCGGTGGCGCGCGGAATTCAGCGGGTCCGGTTGCCGGAGCCCAGGTAACCACTGCGGACGTTCGCCGACTGGCGGCCCAACTGCGTGCTGCTGGCCATGGTGTTGCCTCCTGGGGTAGGTGCGGAGCCTGGGGGGATGGTGATTGGCTCCGATTGAACCCCGCCTCGCCCCCACCGGACGGATCCGGATGGCGGCGCGCGGCCCGTTCTGTACGTCAAATAAGGTCTGGTTGCGAGAGGTGCGCAACCCATTCACAAGCATTACGCCATAATGGTTTCCGGCTCCCGCGCACCCCGTTCACCCGCCGATCCCGAACACGCCTGACCATTCTTTTGCACGCGTCTTTCGCGCCTTTTCGGCGTGCATCCCCCGAGCCGGGGAGACGCGTCCAACCTTCCCACCGGCGCGCCGTGGAGTGACGGGGGTCGCTACGATCCCATCAGCCGAGCACGGGAGGCGAGGCGCGACGGGATGCATCTCACACCAGTTGCAGCGATTGACTGTGCATGCCGCGCCCAAGCGACCTGCTGTCATCCTGAGGCCGGCCACGCCGATATCGCGGCATTCATCAATGGCGGCAGGCCGAAGGATCTATAGCCGGTCGCCGCAAAACAGCCGGCTGTAGCGCATCTGACGCTATGGATCCTTCGCGCCGCGACTGACGGAGCACGCCTCGAGTGCAGCGTGGTCGCGCCCAGGATGACGAGACGGGTGTGTCGCGTGAATACACCATCAATCGCCAGATTCGGTATCACACCTGATCGGCGACGGCTCACCGGCGCGAGATCGATCCACCCGTGGGAAAGGATGGATGAACCGCGTGCGGCCTTGATCCGGAGCCGTCCGCGGCGCCAGAATGTCGCGATCGTGGACGGTTGCGGGTCACCGGGGGTTCCAGCGGGGAGCGTGGGATGGCGAAGTGCTGGCTGATGAAGAGCGAGCCCGAGGTCTACTCGATCGACGACCTGGCGCGCGATGGGAATACGTACTGGGAGGGCGTGCGCAACTACCAGGCGCGCAACTTCATGCGTGACGACATGCACCCGGGCGACCGGGTGCTGTTCTACCACAGCAACGCCGACCCCACGGGCGTGGCCGGCCTGGCGCGGGTGGCCCGCACCGGCTACCCCGACCCCAGCGCCCGCGACCCCGAGAGCGAGTACTTCGATCCCAAGGCCAGCGACCAGGACCCGCGCTGGTTCATGGTGGACGTGGAGTTCGAGGAGCGCTTCCCCCGTGTGGTCACGCTCGACGAGCTGCGCGCCGCGCCGGGGCTGGAGAAGATGCTGGTGATCAACAAGAGCCGCCTCTCCGTCCAGCCCGTCACCGACGCCGAGTTCGAGATCGTGGTGAAGCTCGGGCGCAATGGCTGAACCCGAGCCCGGGCCGCGACAACGGACGGATCGTGCATCCTCCGAACCGTTGGCCTGGGCGGCTGAAGACCGACGGCTCGCGACACCACCAATCGTTGATCAGGACACAGAGCACCAGAGGACCAGAGGACCAGAGGGTTCGGGACGAAGTCCCCTGGTGCTCTGGTCCTCTGGTGCTCTGTGTCATAAGCAACGCCAGGCCGCCACGCGCGCAGTCGCCTGCGTTCGCTCGAAACCTTCCCGCACCGGAACAAGCCGCGCACGGGGGAAGCTGCAGATGCTCGCGTGCGAGCCGCGGAGCGGCGTCTGGCCGTTGCAGGCGCGGAGCTACGGATTCATCGCCCGGGAAAGCCACCTCATCGCGCGCCCTTACGCGGCCAGCCGGAAGTGCTCGCCCGTGGTGGTCTCGATGGCCTCCACCACCGTGCGGGCCATGCGGTACTGCTCCTTGATGGGCTGCCAGTTCTCGCGGATGTAGGTCTTCAGGTTGCGGGTGCCGCCGCCCAGGCGAACCTCCATCTCCTCCTCGCAGCGCGCGCCCACCTCGCGGATGAACTCGAGCATGGCCTCGTGCTCCTGCCGCACGCGGTGCACCTTGATCATCTCCGAGCGGCTGGGGCGCGTGGCGTCCTTGCTGTAGCCCAGGTTGGCCAGCGCGCGGCCGATGGCGCTGCTCTCGCAGTTCTCCAGGTGGCTGGTGCGGTTCACCGGGTTCTTCCCCTCGACCTCGCGCGCCCACCCCGACGTGTAGACGCCCGCCGCCACCTCTTCGGGCGTGCGGTACACGCGCGCCTCGAACACCACCTCGGGCCCGTCCTCGCGCACCAGGCGCGTCTTGATGCACCCGTGCGGAAAGTCACGGTAGAACTCGCCGATGCGCTCCTGCACCGGCGCGTACCCCTCCAGATCGAAGCTCATTGCTGCATGCCCCTGTGCGTACCCCTCTCGCCGGCGGCCGCGGCCCGGCCGCTCGCATTCAACTTACGGTTTATATTCGGTTTTCTTCCGAAGGATGTCAAGGTTGTCGCACCCCCGCACGCACAACTCGCACGGGGCTTACAGGGAGATGCAGAGCGAGTCGCTGCCCGCCTTGGGGGGATTCTTCTGATCGAGCGTGGATGTGCGCTCCGGCTGCGCGGCCCTCTCCCTGGCGTTCAGGCGCGACTGCGTCACGTCCTTGAACGCCTGTCCCTCCCCCAAACTGCTGGGGGAGGGACCCGAGGGCGCTTCGCGCGGCGACTTCGATGTGGCAACTCGCTTCGATGCTTCGGCCGCCACGGAGACGGCAGCCGCGCGGATGGCCGTGCGGGAGTCCGCGAAGGCGGACTTCGGGCCGTTGTTGCCGCGGTTTCAACCGCCCCGGTGCGAGGCCCAGCCGCAAGCACCACGCTTCTCGATCGACGGAACCGGCGGCCGGAGTTCTCACGCCGGCTCGTCGAGCCCCTCGCCGAACACGTAGCGGCGGCCGCGCCAGAA
>DASSJS010000052.1:0-8168 GCA_035691085.1 Longimicrobium sp. | reverse complement strand
CTGGGCGAAAAAAAAAAGCGGCCGGTGAGCTGAATGCCTCGCCGCTGGTCCGCTCGGCCTACCTGCTGGCGCGCGCCTTCGGGTGGACGCCGCAGCAGATGCAGGAGATGACCATGGCGCAGGTGCAGATGTACCTGTCGCTGCTGGAGAGCGAGGCGGGGGCCGCGCATGGAGGCTGACTCGCTGGCCACGCTGGGGCTGCAGCTGCGCGCCGAGGCCGACGAGTGGCTGGGCGAGTTGCTGGGCCCCTGGCATCTCCCCGGCGCCGAGGCCGCCGCCGAGCCGCTGGCCGAGCTGGCGCTGCTGGAGAGCGCGGTGGCACGGCTGGCCGGCCAGGTGGCCGAGCTGGAACGCCTCGAATCGTCGCTCACCGCCGGCTTCCCCGGCGCCCCGGTGCCCGCTGTTCTCGCGGACGACGCCGCGGCACTGGACGAGCCCGGCGCGGACCCACGGCCCGTCCGGCGTGGACGAGACGGAGGCGCTCCGCCGATGTCCCCGGCTCCATCATCGGCCAGCCAGGATCGGCAGCCGGTTCAGGATGCCGCCGGAGCGCGCGCGGACCGGCCACGCATCGCCTCCGTCTCGAGTGGTTCGGGAGACGGGGTCCGGCGGGATGACGTTGGGTCCCTCGCCCCGGAGCCGATGACCCGGCGGCGGCTGGATGTCCCCTTCTCCGCCCCGGCGGACGATCGGGGAGCGGCGGATCGACGGTCGGGGGCGCCGGACACCGCCTCGCCTCGGGCGGCGCGGGAGTGGGACGCGCCTCCATCGTCCGGCGGCGGGATCGGCGGGTTGGGTGACCTGGCGATGCTCGCCGGATCTGGCGGCCTCGACGTTCCGCCCGACGCGGAGCAGCCGAACGATGGAGCGAGCTGGGATCAGCCGCGATTCGCTGGTGACGTGGAGAGGGCCGGCGGAGCGAGCGCGTGGGATGATCCGGCTTCTCCACGCCGCGAGACAGCCTGGGGTGATGCGCCTCGTCCGAGCCCTTCCGCGCCGTCCGATGCGGTGACGCGGGAGGGTCCAACGTCCGGGCGAATCGATTCGCCTTCGATGGACGCCGCGGCGCGGCCGATCCGGCTGCGGGCGTGGGATGGCCGGGCGACGGATGAATCATGGAGCGGCGGATCGGCGGCGGAGCCGGACCGCTCGTCATCCCCCGAAGGAGCCAGCGGGGATCAGGAGCGGGATGGCGGCGCGGCGCGGGCCGAGCGCCGGTGGACCGATCTCCCGGCGAGCATCGCGCGGCTCGCGGCCGATGCCGGGCTGGCGTTCGGAGTGCCGGAATCGGTCGCGCTCCCGTTCCTCAGCATGCCCGGCGAGCCGGAGGCGGGCGCGATCGGCGAGGGGCTGGCGGAGCGCAACGAAGCCGGGCGATCCGGCGGCAGCGTGGCCATCGATCGACGGCCGCGCGGCTTCCCCGCCCCGCGATCGGGCAGCGCGGCGACATCGGCAGCGTGGCCGGGGACGACGGACGCGGCTGATCGCGGGCGAGCCGAATTCGACGGCGCTGTCGCGAATACGGGAGGGATGGCATCGCTCGCGGCGCTCGGCGAGCTCGCGGAGGAGATCGGCAGGGCGGCATCGGTCGCGGGGTTCGATGGCCTCGCTGCGGATGCGGAGGGGGTGGCCGCGCGGGAGGTGGCGCGCGCCGTGGGGCGGCGGGTGCGGACGGCGGCGGAGATCCTTGGGGCGCTGGGCGAGACCGCGCTGACCGTCGATTCCGCGCCGCGGCTGCAGGGGAGCACGGAGTGGCCCACGCTGGCGCCGGAGCCGGTGGAGCGCCCCGCGGCCGAGCCCGGCGCCGCGCCCGACCCGCAGCCCCGCGCCGTGGCCGACGAGCCGCCGGTGGCCATCGTCCGCAGCGTGGAGGCGGCGCCGCGTGACGCGTTCCCCGAGCCGCTCTCGCTGGCCGACGTGGACGTGCAGGACCTGATGGACGCGCTGGCCCGCGAGATCATGCACGAGTACCGGCGCCACTACGGCGCCTGAGCCCGACACGCGCGCATCTCGCCGCGAGCAGGTGCCAGAGCGCAGTCCGCGAAGGCGGACTCTTGATGATCAGCGGCGGGTTTCAACCCGCCGAACGGCGGCGGCGCGCGGGATAATCGGGATCGTTGGGCGATTTCGACCCACCGAACCACGGAAGCAACGCAGACCCGAACCACCATGCCGATCCAGCTCGACGACCTGACGCTGAACCGGGTGCACCGGATCACCACGCTGGAGCAGTCGGCGTTCGTGCACCACCGGGTGCCGGGCGCCACGGGCGACGTGCTGCAGGACCTGGGGCGCCGCTCGGTGCGGCTGCGCATCGAGGGGATCTGCTTCGGCCCCACGGCCAAGGACGACCTGGCGGCACTGCGCGGGCTGTACATCGCGCGCGAGCCGGTGGACTTCATCGCCGACGTGGTGGGGCAGACGTACGTGAGCCGGGTGGCGCTCGACCGGCTGGAGGTGGCCGACAGCGCCGCCGACCCCGAGCAGTTCAGCTGGACGCTCACGGTGTCGGAGTACGTGGAGACGCCGCAGAGCGACACCGCCGCGATCGATGCCGTGAACGCCTCCATCGCCGCCGACGCCGCCGCGCTGATGGACGTGACCACGCTTCCCGACGCGCTGGCGTTCGGCTCGCTCCCCGAGATCAGCAACCCCTTCGAGCCGCTGCAGGGCGCGCTCACCCCGGTGGCCGACGGCGCGAAGGCGTTCGATCAGGCGCTGGGGGGGATGAAGGTGCTGTTCGGAATCTAGGGGCGGTGCTGGGTGCTGAGTGCTGAGTGCTGAGTGCTGAGTGCTGAGTGCTGAGTGCTGGGTGCTGAGCCAGGCGCCGCCGGACGCACCGCCGGGCAGACGAGGAAACGCAGGCAGTTCCGTACATCGTACCCGGTACTTTCGTACCCGTACTTTCGCACTTTCGGACTTTCGCACTCTCGCACTCAGTAGGCATATGCCCGAGACCGCCAGCCTCTTCGACACCCTTCCGAGCACCGACGACCTGCAGCTCTCGGCGGCCACGCTCCCCAGCTTCACCGCGCCGTCGCTGCCGGGCGTCGACACGCTGGGGAGCGACATCGCCAGCAGCGTTCCCGCCGACCTGGGGAACGCGGCGGGGGGCAACCTTCCCGACCTGTCGGGCGCGCCCTCGCCCACGGCCTTCCGTTCGGCGCTCAGCGACCCGCTCGGCAAGCTGACGTCGGTGAACGCGGGCTCGCTGGCCGCCGGGGTCAACGCCACGCCGCCGCCCAGGGTGGACAAGAAGGTCCCCGAGGTGAACCGCGTGGCCGAGGGGATCACCAGCAAGGTGCTCCCCGCGGGCGCCGGTGCGCCGGTGGACGGCAACGTGCCGCTCCCCGCCGCGCTGGGCGACTTCAGCGCGCCGCTGCGCCGCCTGGCCGAGGCGGGCGCCGCCACGCCGCTGCGCCTGCTGCAGGTGATGCTCACCGTGCTCGACCGGCTGGTGGACACCGCCACCGACGTGGACAAGCTCAAGGGCTACACCGTCGAGGCGCTCTCCGAGATCCTGATCGCGCAGACCGGCGAGCTGCGCAACGCCCTCCCGCTCGACGCGCTCGACCGCGCCCGCGCCGCGCTGGACGGCGGCTACCTGGACCGCTACGAGGCGCTGCTCACCGGGCTCGACCAGGCCAAGGCCGCCTCGGGCCCCGAGCTGCTGGCCGCGGTGAAGGCCGCCCGCGACAGCGCGCTCCCGCCGCTGCACCTGTTCGCCGCCACCTCCACCACCCTCACCCGGCTGCGCGCCAACGACACCGCCCCGCTGGAGCGCGCGCTGAAGAACGTGGCCGGCTTCGCCACCTCCGACGAGGTGTTCCTTAAGGGGACGCTCGACACCATCGAGGCCCGCATCACCGAGGTGCTGAAGGCGGTGGAGGCGCCGGTGCTGGAGCTGTCGCGGATGATCGCGCAGATCCGCGAGTACCTCACCGAGGCCGCCAAACTGGCCGACGAGGCCGCCCGCAACGCCGCGAAGGCGCTGGAGGACGGGCTCCGGACCGTGGCCGGGTACCTGGACGGCGCCCGCGAGCGGATCGAGGCGGTGGGGAAGCAGGTGCGCGACTTCGTGGCCAAGGTGAACATCGCCCCGGCCATCGAGGCGTTCAAGAAGGGGTGCGGGCAGGTGGTGGACGGCGTGGACCGCTTCTTCGAGCAGGTGGAGGAGTACCGCAAGAAGCTGGAGGACGAGGTGGCGCGCGCCACCGACACGCTGGAGAAGCAGTTCGACCAGGGGCTCAAGGACCTGCAGGACAAGATCCGCGCGCTGCTCAAGCAGATCACCGACCTGCTGGACCGCGCCGAGGTGAAGCAGGTGCTCGACCAGGCGCGCCAGGGGGTGGAGAAGCTGAAGACCGCCATCGACCAGGCGTCGCTGCAGTCGGTGTTCGACCTGGTGGTGCGCAAGACCGACGAGCTGAACGGCCGCATCCAGGCCATCGACACCTCCAGGCTGGGCACCCCGCAGAAGACCGCGCTCAAGATCGGCGTGAAGGTGATCGAGGCGGTGGAGGTGGACCAGGTGGTGCGCCCCGAGCTCGAGGCGGCGCTCAAGGACATCCTGGGGCCGCTGCGCGAGCTGATCACGCTGCTCAAGGAGCGCGTGCTGGTGGTGGAGGAGAAGATCGACGCCTTCAACCCCGGCACCCTCCTGGACGACACGCTGCAGCCCTACCTGGCGCCCGTGTTCCGCGCCCTCGACGAGTTCCGCCCGTCGCAGCTGCTGAAGCCGGTGAAGGACGCACTGGGCACGCTGCAGGGGCTGCTGGAGCAGCTGAACCCCGACCGCGTGGTGGACCGCATCCAGGACGCCTACGGCCAGCTGCGCGAGCTGGTGGACGCGCTGGAGCCCACCCCGCTCACCGCCGAGATCCAGCGCGCGGCCAACACCGCGGTGGCGCAGGTGGCGCAGGTGCGCGACGTGTACCTGAAGGACCTGCTCAACACCATCCGCGAGAACGCGAGCCTCAACAAGCTCCTGGAGGGCACCGGGATCCAGGAGGTGGCCGACGCCGCCTTCTGGGACACGCTGCGCAAGGTGCTGGGCGGCGTGTACCTGGACCGCATCAAGGAAGCGGCCGACAAGGTGGAGGCGAAGCTGCAGGCCGAGTTCGCCGGCTACGACTTCAGCGCCGCCGCGGCCGCCGTGGCCGACGCCGCCAAGGCCGTGGACGCGCAGATCCGCGTGACCGCAACCACCTACGCCACGCGCGTGACCGGCGGCCTGGCCGCGCTCGACGCCGTGGCGGGGCGCGTGGGCGACCTGGAGCGCCGCCGCGCCGCGCTGGCCGCGGGCGGCACGGTGGAGCGCCCCGAGGTGGCCACCGTGCTCGACCAGATGAAGCTGCAGCCCCTGCTCGACCTCCTGGCCTCGCTCCGTGCCCAGGCCGCCGTGGCGCAGGCCGACCTGGCCACCGCGCTGGCGGCGGTGAAGGCCAAGTGCCAGGCCTCGGTGGCCGACATCAAGGCGATGGACCAGGACCGCATCCGCGCCGCGGTGCCGCTGATCTTCAAGACGCAGCTGGGCGACCCCGTGCGCGGGCTGGTCACGCGGCTGCAGCTGAGCCTCAAGCCCTTCACCGACGCGGTCACGGCCATCCAGGACTTCGTGAAGCAGGTGCTGATCGAGCTCCCCAAGCAGATCGACGCGGCGGTGAAGCTGGTGCTGGACGCGGTGGAGGCCGACGTGGGGGCGCTGGTGGGCGAGGTGATCACCACCATCCGCACCGTGCGCGACCAGATCACCGCCACCATCACCGCCGTGTACGAGCAGGTGCGCAAGAACGTGGACCAGCTGGACCCCGCGTACGTGCTCAACTCCTTCTCGCTCGCCGACTTCACCGGCAGCGGCGACCGCCCCGAGGGGCTGGTGGCGATGGCCAAGACCATCGCCGCGCCGGGGGGCAACGAGGTGGCGGCGCTGCTGCAGGCGCGGCTCACCGCCGACGAGCGCGAGCTGGTGCGCACGCAGGCCGGCGCCTTCGCCACGCCGGTGCTGGCCACGCTGAACGCCGCGCTGCGCGACGAGGGCGTGGCCCAGCGCCTCCCCGCCGCGTACACGCAGCTCGACGCCGACCAGAAGCGCCACGAGGAGACGCTGAAGACCGCCACGGGGCCAGATTACGTGGCCGCGCGGCGCGGGCTGATCCGCACGCTGTCGCTGCGCCGCCAGCTCGACCAGGCGCAGCGCGGCCGCGCCTCGGCCGCCACGCGCGACGCGGCGCTGATCCGCATGAACCGCGTGATCCTGGAGGTCAACTTCCCCGCCGCGCTGAAGATGGGGCTGCAGGCGCTCTTCCCCTACGCGATGGAGATGGTGGGCCAGCTGTACCCCACCGAGACGGTGGAGCGCATCGACAAGGCGTACGTCTCGCTCGTGGCCAAGCTGCACACCCTCCCCGCCAAGCTGCTGAAGGAGCCGCTGGACGAAGCCTTCGGCGTGGTGAAGGACAAGCTGCACGAAACGCTCGACATCCGCGGCCTGTTCAGCGTGCTCGACGTGAAGATGAACGACGTCGACAAGGACCTGTCGAAGGGGCTCGATCGGTTGAGCGTGGCGTACGAGCATCTGCTGGGGACGCTGGATGCGAGGCTGTCGGGATGATTTTCGGGTGGCCGCGGCGCTGCTAACAGGTGCGTGAGTGCGTGAGTGCGCGAGTGCGTTTTGGCCGCGGTGCGCGGCCGGCGCCAGTGCGCGCCACGCGTCTCGCGCCCCGCGCCAGCGTCCGCGCGATGCACCGATGGCGGCGCGCAGTCCGCGAAGGCGGACTTCCCGAAGTTCCAGCGCCGGGTTCAACCCGGCGAACCGGCGGATGGATCGGCGGATCGGCGGATGGGTCGGCGGATCGGCGGATGGAACGGCGGATCGGCGGATGGGTCGGCGGAACGGCGGATGGAACGGCGGATCGTCGGATGGAACGGGGGATCGGCGGATGGAACAGCGGATCGGCGGATGGAACGGCGGATCGGCGGATGGAACGGCGGATCGGCGGATCGGCGGATCGGATCGGCGAAGGGGACGGCGTCGACGATCGCACCGGCGTATCGGCGGATCCGGCAGGATTTCCGGATGATGCGGCGAGCGCGGCCAAGGCGGTCGATCGCCGGATCATCATCGACCGAGTGCAGTTCAACGCACTCACGCACTAGCGCACTCACGCACCTGTTGACCGAGCCTCTCGCGCGCCGAATGCCCGTCCGCCGCCCAGCAACCGCCAACGCCGCAGGATCGACTTGCTTGCCATCGCCTACCGCGTGACCCTGGGCTCCGACACCTACGCCTCGTCCGACGCGGCGGCGCCGGTGCTGTCGGTGCGCACCGACGCGGCGTTCGCGGTGCCGGTGAACGCCTGCCGGCTGGCGCTGCACGGGCTGGCCCAGTCCGCCGCGGCCGCGGGTGACGACGTGACGGTGGAGCTGGGCTACGACGACGCGCTGGAGACGGTGTTCACCGGCACGGTGGCCGCCGTCACCCACGGCTTCGGGCGGATCGAGGTGGAGGCGGTGGGGGCGTTCGCCGCGCTGGCGGCCGCGCGCGTGAACGCGCTGTACGAGCAGGAGACGGCGGGCGGGATCGTGAGCGACGTGCTGGGAAAGCTGCGCGTGGCCGAGGGGAAGGTGGAGGCCGGGATCAAGCTCCCCGCCTTCGCGATGGACGAGGGGCTGACCGCCTGGGCCCACCTGCGCGCGCTGGCCACACGCTGCGGCTTCGACCTGTGGGCCGACACCGACGACACCGCGCACTTCCGCGCCTACAACCCGGCCACCACGCACGAACTGGCCTACGGCGCCGACCTGCTGGCCTGGGAGCATGACACCCGCCCCGCCGCCTGGGACGGGGTGGAGGTGTACGGCGAAAGCCCCGCCGGGCAGGGCCAGGGCGACGACGCCAGCAGCTGGCTCACCAAGCAGGACGTGAAGGGCACCGCCGGCGAGACCAGCGGCCGCATCCTCCGCATCGCCGACGCGGCGGCGCGCAGCCCCAGCCTGGCCGGCGACGTGGCGAAGGGCGCGATGGTGGAGTTCTCGGCCGCTTCGCGCGGCACCGCGCGCGTGCTGGGCGCGCCCAAGGTGAAGCTGGGCGACGCGGTGAGCTTCGCCAGGCTCCCGGTGGCCGCGCAGAACGGCGAGGCGCGGGTGACGGCGGTGCGCCACCGGCT
>DASSJS010000051.1:0-8384 GCA_035691085.1 Longimicrobium sp. | reverse complement strand
AGCGTGGCGTTCCGGCGCACGTCGTCGAAGACGATCTTGTCGTAGGTGTCGCGGTTGGTGTGCCAGGTGTAGGCGCCGTAGTCCCAGCTGAGCGAGCCCAGCCCGAACGCCGGCGCGCCCGCGCACACGAAGCTGGCGTTGTCGCTCCCGCCGCCCGACGGCAGGCCTGGGTCGGCCACGTGGATGCTGTCCGCCAGCACCGGCGGGAGCATCCCCAGCCAGCGGCGGAAGATGGGCGCCACCCCCGTGAAGCCCTGCATGGACAGGTTGGCGATGCGCCCGGTGCCGTTGTCCTGGTTGAAGAGCGCCTGGAGGTTCTGCACCACCTGCGGATTGTCTTCCACGTAGGCGCGCGAGCCGTTCAGCCCCTGCTCCTCGCCCGTCCAGTGCCCGGCCACGATCGTCCGCCTTGGACGCGGATAGACGGCCTTGAGGATGCGCATGGCCTCCATCATCACGATGGTGCCGGTGCCGTTGTCGGTGGCGCCCGAGCCCGCGTCCCAGCTGTCGAAGTGGGCGGAGAGCATCACGAACTCGCCCGGCGCTCGGGTGCCGCGCATCTCGGCGACCACGTTGGCGGCGGGAAGGTCACCCGGGAACTGCGCCTGCGCGTCGAGCCGCAGCTGCGGGCCCTGCCCGTTCTCGGCCAGGCGGTACACCAGCCCGTAGTCCTCGCAGCTCAGGTCGATGGTGGGCACGCGCAGGGTGCGCGCGTTGAAGATCTTGTCCACGCCCCACCCGGCCGACCACAGGTTGGTCACCACGCCCAGCGCGCCGGCGTCTTCCAGCGCGCGCGGGAGCGTCCGCGTGTCGTAGCCGGTCTTCTGGATGCGCGCGGCCCACGCCTGGGTGCCGGCGGCGCGCTGCGTCTTCATCCGCTCGAAGCTCTCGGGGGTTCCGAACTTCGCCCAGTTGTCGTCGGCGCGGCAGGTGGGCTGGGGGAAGGAGGCCAGCACGTACTTGCCGCGCGCGTTGGGGAGCCAGGCGCGGAATGCGGCCGAGTCGGCCACGTCGGGGAGGATGGCCACGGGGCCGGTGACGGGGCCGTTGGTCCCCGGGCTCCAGGCCAGCATGGTCCCTTCCAGCGTGCGCACGCGCGGGGTGACCAGGTCCACGTGCGTGTAGCCGCGCGCCCAGCCGCGCCAGGTGCCGTACTGCTGCGTGCGCGCGGTGATCCCCCACCCCGCATACTTCCCGAGCGCCCACTGGTACGCCGCCTGGATGCTGGGCGAGCCGGTGAGCCGCGGGCCGATGGAGTCCATCAGCGACTGCGCCAGCGGCTGCAGCTGCGAGCGGTTCATCCCCTCGTCCCAGATGCGCTGCAGGACGGGGTCGTTGCTGGCCCACGCGGGCACCGGAGTGTACGGCGGCGTCTGCGTGGACGCAGGGGCGGACGTCTGCTGCGTGCGGGCGGACGCACTCGCGAGCACGGACGCAACGGCGAGTGCCGCGAACGGAAGGGTTCGCTTCATCGGTTCTCCTGAGATGTGAAATGGCCGGGGCGACAGTGTGTCGCTCCGGCCAGTGGGTGGCAAGGAGAGGCGTTGTCGGGCGCGGTGACGGCACGGGGCAAGGGAGTCCGCGGGAACCGCGTTGCCGCCAGCGCCGCTTGTACACGGTGCCGTGAAGCTCGCCCCGGCCGTGGCAGCGGAGCCGGCCGCGGGCAGACGGCGGGGGATGGCCTGCTTCCGCGGCCGGTGACGCACGAAACCCGCTTCAGGAAGGCTGGGCCGCCACGCCGTACGCCGCGAGGCCCGAGAGGCGGTCAGCCAGGCCCCGCAGGTGCTCGCTCGCGGTGGCCAGCTGCTGCGTGGCGGCCGCGTGCCGGGTCGCCGCGGCGGCGTTCTCGCCCATCTGCTCCACCGAGTAGCGCGCGATCTGCTCGATCAGGACCATGCTGCGCTCGAGCTTGCCGATCGCCGCCGACTGCTCGTCGGCGCCCTGGGCGATCCGCTCCAGGAACTCGAACATCCGCCTCAGCCCGTCGCGCATGGCGTCGGCGGCGTCCTGTCCCTCGCCGGCGGCCTGGTCGACGGTGCCCAGCCGGCCGGCGTTGCGTTCCAGCTCGCCGCGCACCTGTGTGATGGCGTCGGCGGTGGTGCGCACCACGACCGCCACTTCGTCAGCCGAGCCGCGCGAGCTGGCGGCCAGCTTGCGCACCTCGTCGGCCACCACCCCGAAGCTGCGGCCGTGCTCCCCCGCGCGGGCCGCCTCGATGGCCGCGTTCAGCGCCAGGAGGTTGCTCTGCCGGGCAATGTCCTGGATGGTCTGCACGAAGCCGCCCACGCGGTCGCCCGCCTTCACCAGCGGCTCCAGCGCCGCGGCCGAGTGCTGCAGCCCGCCTCCCACGTCCACCAGCAGGGTGCCGAGCCGGGCCACGCGCTGCGCGTGCTCGCGCGCCTGCAGCGACAGCGTGCCCGCCTCGCCGGCAAAGGCCTGCGCTTCTTCCTGCAGCCCCGCGCTGCGCTCCGCCACGCTTTCCATGAGCTGCCGCCCGCGCGCCACCAGCCCCAGCTGCTTGGTCGCCTCGGCCGACACCTGCGCCGCCACGTCCTGCGTGATGCGCGAAGAGGCCTGCGCCTCGTCGGCCGCCGCGGCGAGCTGCGCCGCCACCGCCGCCAGCGCACGGGCCTGCTCGCCCACCTCGGCGCGCAGCCCCTCGGCGGCATCGGGAGCGGCAGCCGGCGGCAGTGGGCGCGCGTCGTTTCGGCCGTTCCGTGCGCGCCGCACCCGGCCGGCCAGCCATCCCAGCCATCGGCGCCCCCAGGGCGCCCGTTCCGCTCCGTTCACCGCGGTCCGGCGGCGACGGCCCCCTGTTGCATGATCTGGCTGACCACGCCGTACGCCTCCACCCACGCGGCCTCCACCTCGGGCGTCCACTCGGCCCCAAGGTGACGCGCGAAGGTGTGCAGCAGCGCGGTGGCCACCATCCCGTAGTTCTCGTCGCTCACCCCGTACCCCGCATGGCGTCCGCCCAGCCTGCGCAGGGCGTCGGTCAGCACGTCGGGGTTGTCCAGGTTCTCGATCACCAGCACCAGCGAGTCCATCAGCTTCTTGCGCTGCTCGGCCATGTCGGTGCCGGCGAAGAGACGCCGCGTCTCGGGGTGGCGCGAGAACAGCTCCTCGTAGAAGTCGGCGGCGAACTGCGAGGCCTTGGGCTTCACGCGGGCGAAGCTGCGCTCCAGGACGGCGACGTTCAGGGGCATGGAATCGATCCGGGTGGGGAGGGAAAGCGAGGGTTCTACAAAGATGAGACTATCCCATTCGTGATTCGTGTGCAAGCCGCGCTCCGGCCCGCCCAGGGGCTCGAGAGCCGCGTCCCCGGGCTCAGCTCCGCGACGGGTCGAGATCGGCCAGCCACGCCGTCACCTTCCCCGCCGCGATCTGGGCGAGGGCCACGGAAACGGGGTCACGAAAGCGCTGGCGGCCGGCGCTGCCGGGGTTCACGGCCAGGGTGGCGCCCACCTGCTGGACCAGCGGCCGGTGGCTGTGGCCGAACACGACGAGACCGGCGCCCGGGTGCGCGGCGGCCACCTTCTGTGGCGTGGGCGAGCCGAACTGCATTCCGTGGATCACCACGACCTGGACGCCCCCGAGCTCGATCTCCGCGATTTCCGTGGTACGTATGCGGATGTCGAACCCATCCACGTTCCCCCACACCGCCGTCACCGGCGCGATCGCCGCAAGCTCGTCGAGGATGCCCGGATCGCCCACGTCGCCCGCGTGCAGGATGTGCTCGACGCCTTCGAACACCTCGAACACCTGCGCCCGCAGCAGCCCGTGCGTGTCGGAGATGATGCCGATCTTCATCGAAAAGCCCAAGGGATGGATGGTTGATCCGGTGCGGGCGCTCGGGATCGGCCCCTGACGGAGTTTCTACTGCATGAACTGCCGTTGCAGTTGGTTCGATGCCTCACCCGGCCCTGGCTTCCCCGCTCTTCCACCGCTTGCCCACGTGGTGCTCGATCCCGAGGTGATCCATGATCCGCGCGACCACGAAATCGACCAGGTCGGAAATGGCCTCGGGGCGATGGTAGAAGCCGGGAGCGGCGGGCATGATCACGGCGCCGGCGCGGGTCAGCCGCGTCATGTTCTCCAGGTGCACCAGCGAGAGCGGGGTCTCGCGGGGAACCAGGATCAGCGGGCGGCGCTCCTTGAGGGCCACGTCGGCCGCGCGCTCCACCAGGTTGCGGCTGGTGCCGGCGGCGATGGACGCCAGCGTGCCCATGCTGCACGGGCAGATCACCATCCCCGCGCTCGGCGCCGAACCCGACGCGGGCGTGGCGCCGCGGTCGAGCGAATCGTACAGTTCCACACGGCTCCAGTCGCCGGTGGCGCGCTGCAGCGCCTCCAGCCCCTCGATCCCCGTCTCCTCGGCCAGCAGCCGCCAGCCGTAGCTGGAGATGATCAGCCGCGTGGGCGTGGCCGTCTCGTTCAGCGCGCGCAGCAGGCGCACCGCGTACGGCGCGCCGCTGGCGCCGGTGATGCCCAGGGTGACCGGCGCGCCCGGCGTTGCCGTCAAGAGAAGATCCTCTCCGCCAGCACGATCAGGAAGAACACCACGCTGATGGCGCCGTTCACGTTGAAGAACGCCGCGTCGATGCGCGAAAAGTCGTCCGCCCGCACCAGGCTCTGCTCGTACGCCAGCATCACCGCGATCACCGCCACGCCGAACAGGTACACGATCCCCAGCTGCGGCAACAGGAAGCCGAGGAGTGCGAACAGCCCGGCGCTGGCAAGGTGCAGCACGCGCGACACCGCCAATGCGCCGCGCGGCCCCAGCGCGGCCGGCACCGAGTGCAGCCCCTCGCCCCGGTCGAACTCGATGTCCTGCAGCGAGTAGAGGATGTCGAAGCCCGCCACCCAGCACAGCACCGCGCCGGCCAGCGCCAGCAGCGCCCCCGCGGGCCGCGTCCACTCCCCGGCCACCGCCAGGTACGCCCCCACCGGCGCGATCGCCAGCGCGAAGCCCAGCACCAGGTGCGCCCAGCGCGTGAAGCGCTTGGTGTACGAGTAGAAGAACACCCACCCCAGCGCGAACGGCGCCAGCACCAGGCAGATCCGGTTCAGGAACGCCGCGCAGAGGATGAACACCACGCTCGCCACCACCACCGACGTGCTCGCCTGCCGCACGGAGAGCTTCCCGGCCGGGATCTCGCGCATCCGGGTGCGCGGGTTCCTGGCGTCGATCGCGCGGTCGGCGATGCGGTTGAACCCCATCGCCGCGAAGCGCGCGCTGGCGAAGGCGGTGAGGATCAGCAGCACCTGCCTGAGGGTGACGGCGTGCCCGTAGCTGGCCAGTGTGGCGCCCACCAGCGCGAACGGCATGGCGAACAGCGTGTGCGGCAGCTTCACCAGGTTGCTGTAATCCACCAGCCGCCCCCTGCCGGTGATATGCTGCCCCTCGATTACTCGCTCACTCACTTCCGGTTTCCTCCTCGATCCAGGCCGCATCAAAGCCATCCTTTGGACGCCCGGTCGATTTCTTGTTCTTAAGGAGATTCTCGAGGCTGAGAACGGGCAGTTCCACGCCACCTACTTCGCGACAGACTCGGGTTTCCCAGGCTTCCTGAAAGCTGACCCCGTCAATCGCGGTCATCACGTCGATCCGATTCGGTTCCTTACCGAGCCAGAACACCAGTCCCGCACGCGATAGATCTTCGACGGTGATGTCGTAGTCGTCCAGCGGCGCCCCAAAACGGGCGAGAGCCTCCCAAACGCGTCGAGCGTTGATCGGATCCGGTCTTACGAAAATATCCAGATCCCCCGTAGCGCGGGGGAACTGGTGCGCAGACATCGCAAATGCTCCCACAACGAGAAATTCAGCCTGGACGGCGAATAACTCGGATAGGACCTCTCTGAAGGCCGGCCTCAGCATCGCCATCGGAATCTCCCA
The DNA here is from genome assembly GCA_035691085.1 of Longimicrobium sp. Classification (GTDB taxonomy): domain Bacteria; phylum Gemmatimonadota; class Gemmatimonadetes; order Longimicrobiales; family Longimicrobiaceae; genus Longimicrobium. Next base: position 2,488 of record DASSJS010000051.1, on the reverse strand, counting down.
TGAACGCCCATGCATCGTCCGCGAGCTGCCACATCATCCCGAGGCATTCCTCCGGGCTTTGCCGCTCTCGCTTCGGGCGGTCATGCAGATTGAACTTCCGGATCGGCATCTTCGACCGATCAGATTCTTCGGTCATCTCCACTCGCTCCGCAGCATGGCGAACAGGAACTCGTCGCCCCAGGCGCCTTTATACCACACGTTCTGGATGAAGTGCGCCTCGCGGCGAAAGCCGATGCGTTGCAGCAGGGCCGCGGCGGCGTCGTTCCGCGCGTCGGTGACGGCGACCACGCGGTGCAGGGCCAGTTCGCCGAACGCCCAGCCGAGCACCGCGCGCACCGCCTCGGCCGCCAAACCGCGGCCCTGGTGCTCGCGCGCGAGGGTGAAGCCGAGCTCCGCCTGCCGCGTGTCCTCGGCTGCCACGCACATCGCCACGTCGCCGACGACGGCAGCGGTCGCCTTCTCCTCCATCATCCACCGGAACCACGCGCCGGGGGTGCCGGGCTCCAGCCCCGTCTGCGCCTCCAGCATCGCCGCGCCCTGCTCCGCGCTGAATCCGTCGCCCCACCCCTGGTAGCGGGCGACCTCGGGATCGTTGCGGTACGCCAGCAGCGCGGGCAGGTCGCGCCGCTCCAGCCGCCGCAGCCGCAGGCGCTCCGTTTCGAGCAGCGCGGACGCCGGGGCGTTCATCTCACTCCAGCGGCTCGATCCCCAGGCGCGCCCAGACGCGGTCCACCTTCTCCTTCACCTCGGGCGACATCTCGATCATGTCGGGCCAGGGGCGGGTGAAGCCTTCCTGCGGCCACTTGCGCGTGCCGTCGATCCCCATCTTGCTGCCGAACGAGGGGATCTGCGATGAGTGGTCGAGGTCGTCCACCGGCCCCTTGCTGAAGCGCACGTCGCGCTCGGGGTCGATGTTGCCGAGTGCGTACCACCACGCCTCGAAGGTGTTCTGCACGTCGATCCCCTCGTCCACCACCACGATCACCTTGGCCAGCGACATCAGCCCCATCCCCCACAGGCCGTGCATCACCTTCCACGCCTGCCCCGGGTACTCCTTGCGGATGGAGACGAAGACCAGGTTGTGGAACACGCCCTCGGGGGGCATGTGGTAGTCCACGATCTCGGGGATCGTAAGCTTCGCCAGCGGCAGGAAGATCCGCTCGGTGGCGCCGCCGAGATAGACGTCCTCCACCGGCGGCCGGCCGACGAGCGTCGCCGGATACACCGGGTCCTCGCGCATCGTCACCGTGGTGACGTGGAAGACGGGATACGGGTCTTCCAGCGTGTAGAACCCGGTGTGGTCGCCGAACGGCCCCTCGATCGCCAGCTCCTCGTCGGTGTCGACGTACCCCTCCAGCACGATCTCCGCCTGGGCGGGGATGGTGAGATCCGCCGTCAACGCCTTGCAGGTGTACACCGGCTCGCGCCGCAGGAAGCCGCCGAACAGGAACTCGTCGATCCCCGGCGGGAGCGGCGCGCTGGGCGTGTACATGGTGGCCGGGTCGCCGCCGATGGCGACGACGACGGGCATGCGGCCGCCGCGCTTCTTCTTCCACGCGCGGAAATGCCCGGCGCCGCCCTTGTGCTGCTGCCAGTGCATCCCGGTGGTGTCCGGCCCGAACACCTGCATGCGGTACATGCCGATGTTCTGCACCCCGGTCTCGGGGTCCGCCGTGATCACCATGGGCAGGGTGATGAACGGGCCGCCGTCGTTGGGCCACGTCTTGAGCACGGGGAGGCGCGTGAGGTCGAACTCGCCCTCGCGCAGCACCACCTGCTGGCAGGGCGGGCGCCCCTTGAAGGGCCGCGGCGGAACCTTGGTGAGCTCCGCCAGCTTGGGGAGCATCTGCACCTTCCCCCACAGCCCCTTGGGGATCTCGGGCTTGATCAGCTCGGCGATCCGCCTGGCGTGCACCTCCACGTCTTCCACCCCCAGCGCCTCGGCCATGCGCCGCCAGCTGCCGAACACGTTGATGGCCACGGGGATGTCGCTCTCGGTGCCGTCCATCAGCACCGGCCGCTCGAAGAGGAGCGCGGGGCCGCCGCCGGGAAGCTTCATCGTGCGGTCGGTGATCTCCGCCATCTCCAGGTCCACCGACACGGGCTGCCGCACGCGCACCAGCTGCCCCGTGCGGTCCAGGTGGCGGAGAAACTCCCGCAGGTTCTGAAAAGCCATCTATCTGCCGATCTGCAGTTTGTTCAGTCGTGTCCAGCAGGCGTCGGCGCATGCCGCGGCGGGTCCCCTCCCCCAACCCCCTCCCCGCGCTGCGCGGGGGAGGGGGCTCCACTTACTGCTCTCGTCCCCGCGGACTCGTCACGATAGACAGGTACGGCGTCCGCCCGTCGCGCGGATGCGTGCGCGCGAGTCCGCGAAGGCGGACTTCGGGCCGTTGTAGCCGCGATTTCAATCGCCCTTCACCCAAACGGGCACCCATCGCCGGCACCGGGAACCCAGCACCCAGCACCCAGCACCCAGCACCCAGCACCC
>DASSJS010000050.1:0-21401 GCA_035691085.1 Longimicrobium sp. | reverse complement strand
GGACAGGGGACAGGGGACAGGGGACAGGGGACAGGGGACAGGGGACAGGGGACAGGGGACAGGGGACAGGGGACAGGGAACAGCCTGCAACGACGGGAAGCCTCGCGACGCCGCGAGGCTTCTTCGTTTTCCTGATGGTCTACCCGCCGAGCCGCACCGATGCCGCCCCACGGCCTCGCGCTGTTTGCGAGGCTTCCCGTAGTGGTAGCCGTGGCTTCAGCCGCCCGCGGACCCCGAGGGATCGCATCCGCCGACCGCACGCCCCGCGCGGAGCCTGCCCCCCCTGCTCCGTCAACCTTCTCCGCGACGGCCGAGCCTCGCGCGTTTCGGGAGGCTTCGCGCCGTTCCAGCAGCGGGTTCATCCGTCGGCCGTGATGCCACGGTCACGCACCGGGACCCATCGCGACGGAATCCCGCATCGTCATCCGGCTTCGGGCCGCTGACGACGCTCATACCATCCACTCCACCCGCTCCACCCGCGCGGCCTTCTCCGTCCATCCTCCCGCTCATCCTCCGCCCTGCCGTCCGCCGCGTCGTCCGCGGTGGCGCGGCGGATCAGGTGCGCGGGGTAGACCAGCTCCAGCAGCGGCGAGGTCATGAAGGTGGTGGCCAGCGCCATCAGCACCATCATCGCGAACACGGCGGGGCTGATCACCCCGATGTCCAGCCCGATGTTCAGGATCACCAGCTCCATCAGCCCGCGCGTGTTCATCAGCGCGCCGATGGCCGCCGACTCGCGCGTGTTCATCCCCGTCAGCCGCGCCGCCACCGCCGAGCCGCCGAACTTTCCGGCGATGGCCACCAGCACGATCAACCCGCAGAACCCCCACATCTCCGCCCCCTCCACCAGCCCGATGCGCGTGCGCAGCCCGGTGAAGGCGAAGAAGAGGGGGAGCAGCAGCACCACCGTCACGTCCTCGAGCTTGTTGGTGAGCGCGTGCACGAAGCCCTCGCCCTTGGGCATCACCGCGCCGGCCAGGAACGCGCCGAAGAGCGCGTGCACCCCCAGCGCCTCGGTGGTCCACGCCGATGCGAGGGCGACCAGCAGGACCAGCCCCAGCATGTCCTGCGTGAGGCGGCCGTCGCGTTCGTACCGGCGCTGCAGCGGGGCGAGCGCGCGGCGCACCACCACCACCATCGCAACCACGTAGATGGCCGAGCCGAGCACCGTGGCCCACGGCGGCAGCCCGTGGCCGGTGGCGCGCACGATGGCGACGACCACGGCCAGGATGCACCACGCCGTCACGTCGTCCACCGCGGCGCAGGCGATGGCCACGCTCCCCACGCGCGTGCGCGTCAGCGCGCGCTCGGTGAGGATGCGCGCCAGCACGGGGAACGCCGTCACGCTCATGGCCGCGCCCATGAAGAGCGAGAAGCCGGTGAAGGTGACCGACGAGTCCGACAGCCGCGGATACAGGTGCAGCGACAGCAGCGCGCCCAGGAAGAAGGGAACCACGATGCTGGCGTGGCTGGTGACCACGGCGGTGTGCCCCCGCCCGCGCAGCAGCCGCGGGTTCAGCTCCAGCCCCACCAGGAACATGAACACCAGCAGCCCCACCTGGCTGATGGAGTTCAGGAAGCCCAGCGACGCGGGCGGAAAGAGCCTGGCGGAGAGCCCCGGCGCCACCAGGCCCAGGAACGACGGGCCCAGGAGGATGCCGGCCACCATCTCGCCCATCACCTGCGGCTGGCGGATGCGGCGGAAGAGCAGCCCCACCATGCGCGCCGCGATCACCACCACCGCGATCTGCACCAGCAGCAGCCCAAGGTTCGGCATCAGCGCCCCCCGCCAACGGGCTGCGTGGCGGCGAAGCGCACGGGCTGGCACCCCGCGGCATTCGCGCGCCACGTGCCCCACATGCGCATGGGCCGCGAGGCGGTGTCCAGGCGCGCATCGAGCCGCACGGGGCCGGTGACGCACGGCCCGGCCGCGCCCGCTCGCACCGCTCCCTGCGCGGCCACCAGCGAATCGCCGGCGAAGCGGCCGCGCACGGTGCGCGCCCCCACCCCCACCTCCAGGTGCTCGCCGGACTGCGAGACGGCGAGGGCGTGCACCGTATCGCCGCCCAGCGCGAACGGGGTTCCTTCCACCCGCCACTCGCCCGCAAGGTGCGGCGGCGCGTGCAGGTGGTTCCCCGCGCGGAGGATGGCGGCGATCCCCGCGACGGGAACCCCCACCAGAAGGACGTAAACGGCGATAAACTTCATCAGAAGTCGCTTTCTACGTCCGACAGGGTGCCGGACGGTGGCTCGACGAGCGTCTCTCTCAGCAAGGAGCGTCAGGAAAGGTTCCGGTGCAACCCGGATTCATGCAGCGTCCCCCCTCCTTACTCCATCCGGGGAAAGATGAGGACACTCGCGAAAGTCCTTCGCACGCGCAAGAAAAACTCCGCCTCGCTCGTGTTCTTAGGGGGGCGGAGTGCGGGCCGCACGCTGTTCGGCCGCGCCAGGGCAATCTAAAAGCGCGGGAGACGTTGGGCAAACACATGCGGGCCACCTCCCTCCTCCCGCGGTCGTGGATGCCGCGGCCCGGCGCGTGCAATTGGTTGGCCCGCAACCACAAGCACACAGCGGAGGTGATCCCCTGGCCCGGCCGTCCCCGTCCGAAACGCGCGCGGCAACCCACGAATCACTGACCGGCGCGGGCCCCGCGCCGGCCTGGCGGGCGCTGCTCGTGTTTTCGCTGCTGGCGCTGGCCCTGGCGCCGTTCGCGTTCGAATGGCGCACCCGCAAGCAGCAGGAGCGCATCCAGACCGAGCTGGAGCCGCTGCGCGCGGTGGTGCGCCGCATCGCGCTGAGCGAGTCGGAGCAGGTGGGCGCCTTCCGTGGTTACCAGCTGTACGGCGACACCATCTACCTGCGCCTGCTGCGGGCCGCCACCGACAGCGAGCGGGTGCTGTACGACCAGGCCGCCGCCATGGCCGCCCCGCTCGACCCGGCCGTGTCGCGGCGCCTGGCCGAGATGCGCCGCCTGGGCGACGAGTGGCGCCGCCCGCACGGCGAGATGCTGGCCGGCCGCCGTGGCGGGCCGTCGAGCCGCGACGACTTCGCCGCGCAGCAGCGGCTCTATTCGCGGGTGCTGGCCGCGGGGAACGCGGTGGAGGATGAGATCGGGCGCATCGAGGAGCGGCGGCTGGCGCGGATGGAGCTGGAGGAGACGATCGCGCAGGTTCTGGGCGTGGTGCTGGCGGTGAGCGGGCTGGCGGCGGCCGTGGCGGTGGTGCGGCTGGGCCAGCGCCAGCGCGCGCTGGCCCTGGAGGCGCGGCGGCTGGCCCGTGAGGAGGCGGCGCTGCGGCGGGCCACCGGCTCGGTGAGCGCGGGGAGCACCACCGCCGAGGTGATCCTGGCCATCGCCGAGAACGCCATCCTGGCCACGGGCGCCGAATCGGCGTTCGTGGAGCGCATCGACGCGGCGGCGGGCGAGGTGGCGGTGGTGGCCGCCGCGGGTTCGCACCCGCCCCCGCTGGGCGCGCGCATCCCCTACCAGGGCTCGTTCGCGCAGCAGGTGATCGAAGGCGGGTGCCCGCAGGCCATCGCCGACCTGTCACGTGCCGGCCGGCCCATCCCCGGCGCGCTGGCCGAGCTGTGCGCCGGCTGCCCCGCGCTGGTGGTGCCGCTGGCCGACGGCGGCGAGAGCGTGGGCGCGCTGGTGCTGGTGCGCGCCGCGCACGGCGACGGGTTCGCCGATGACGAGGTGGCGCGCGCGCAGGCCTTTGCCGACCTGGCCACCGTGGCGCTGCGCCGCGTGCACCTGATGGAAGAGGCGCAGCAGCGCCGCGCCGAGCTGGAGCGCATCACCGAGAGCCGGGTGCGGCTGCTGCGCGGCTTCAGCCACGACGTGAAGAACCCGCTGGGCGCCGCCGACGGGCACGCGGCGCTGCTGGAGATGGGCGTGCTGGGCGAGATGGCGCCCCGGCAGGTGGAGAGCGTGGGCCGCATCCGCGCCTCCATCCGCTCGGCGCTGGAGCTGATCGGCGACCTGCTGGAGCTGGCGCGCGCCGAGGCCGGCGAGATCGACGTGCAGCGCCGCCCCGTGGACGTGCGCGACGTGGCGCGCGAGATCGCCGCCGAGTACCGCGCGCAGGCCACGGCGCGGGGGCTGGAGCTGGGCGTGGAGCTTCCCGGCGAGCTCCCGGTGGTGGTGACCGACGTGGTGCGCACCCGGCAGGTGCTGGGAAACCTGATCTCCAACGCGGTGAAGTACACGCCCGAGGGGACGGTGACCGTGCGCGTGGGCCTGCGCGACGGCGACGGCAACGGGAGCGGTCCGCCGCGGCGCGGGCGGTGGGTGGCGGTGGACGTGGCCGACACCGGGCCCGGGATCGCGCCCGAGCAGCACCGCGAGATCTTCCGCGAGTTCGGGCGGCTGTCGCCCAGTTCGGCACGCGGGTTCGGGCTGGGGCTGGCGATCAGCCAGCGCGTGGCCGCGGCGCTGGGGGGCTCCATCACCGTGGACAGCGACGTGGGCCGGGGCAGCACCTTCACCCTCTGGCTCCCCGCCGACGAGGTGGGCGGGTGATTCCCCGCTCGTCCGGGGGATCTCGCACGATCTCCGTCACTCCCGTACGGCGGGGACGAGCCGATTGTCCGCGTCGCCATCGGCGCTCGTGAGCATGATCCATCCATGCGGCGACGATGCGGCCCCACGCCGCGCGGCGCATCATCCATCCCGCGCTCCTTGCCGGAGATGACGCGGAGCGCGAGCATGTAGGCGCTCCCACGCCCCATCTCCATCCAACCACGTCCCCTTCCCCGCCCCATGCTCCGGACGCTGACCCTTGCCCTGGCGCTGTCGCTCGCGCCGGTGGCGTCGATCGCGCAGGCCACGCCCCCCGTCGACAGCGCCGCCGCGGGTGCGGCCACCGCCACGCCCGCCCGGCGGCCCGACGTTGCCGCATCGGCTGACGCTCCCGCCGCGCAGCCCACGACCGTCGCCGCCTCCGCCGCCGACACCGGGGCGGTGCCGGTGCCCAGGGCGTCGGAGAAGGCGGTGCGTTACCAGAGCGGGAACAACGTGCTGTGGGTGGTGGGGATCCTGTGGGGGATCCTGCTGCCGTGCGTGGCGCTCTTCACCGGGCTGTCGGCGCGCATCCGCGACTTTGCGCGGCGGATCGGGCGCAACTGGTACTTCACGCTGGTGATCTACGGGATCATCCTGAGCCTGCTGGGATGGGTGGTGGGGCTGCCGCTGGCGTACTACACCGAGTTCGTGCGCGAGCACGCCTACGGGCTGTCGAACCAGACGTTCGGCAAGTGGTTCGGCGACGGGGTGAAGGCGCTGCTGGTGGGGCTGTTCCTGGTGCCGCTGCTGCTGTGGATCCCCTACCTGCTGCTGCGCAGGAGCCCGAGCCGGTGGTGGCTGTGGTCGGCGGTGGTGGCCATCCCGCTGCTGATCCTGGTGCAGTTCGTCACCCCCATCTGGATCGCCCCGCTGTTCAACAAGTTCGGGCCGATGCAGGACAGGCAGCTCGAGTCGCAGATCCTGGCGCTGGCGCGGCGCGCGGGGATCGAGGGCGGGCGGGTGTACCAGGTGAACAAGAGCGTGGACACCGAGGCAGTGAATGCGTACGTCACCGGCTTCGGCGGGTCGAAGCGCATCGTGCTGTGGGACACCATCCTGCGCAAGCTGGACAGCCAGGAGCTGCTCTTCGTGATGGGGCACGAGATGGGGCACTACGTGCTTCACCACGTGATCTACAACCTGGTGCTGGCCACGCTGCTGATCCTGCTGTCGTTCTACGCCGTGCACCGGTTGTCGGGGTGGTTCATCTCGCGCTGGAAGCACCGCTTCGGGTTCGACCGGCTGGACGACATCGCCAGCTACCCGCTGCTGGGGCTGATCATCACGCTGGTATCGCTGGTGATCACCCCCATCCCGCTGGCCTTCTCGCGCTACGCCGAGCACGAGGCCGACCGCTTCGGCCTGGAGCTGACGCGTGACAACCACCACGCCGCCACGGCGTTCGCCAAGCTGCAGAACGAGAACCTGGCCGTCCCCTACCACGGCACCCTGTACAAGCTGTGGCACGACGACCACCCGCCCATCGGCGAGCGAATCGACTTCATCAACGGCTACAAGCCCTGGGCGCAGGGAAAGCCGCTGAAGTACGGCGACAAGTTCAGGGACGCGGCCCCGGGCGCGACCGTGCGTTGAAGCCAAGCCCCGATCTCAAACACGGCGTATCCATGGGCAGGTACGAGAATCAGGTTCAAGGCTCCGCCATGGACGTTTTCAGGAACTCAACGAAATCATATACAGCACGTGGTGACCCGAATTCTTGAATGGTTTTCGCGGCGAACGAGGCGCGGCGCGATCGGCGGGGGAAAAAGAGAAGCGTCAGCCTTTCACCCGCCGGGGCATATCGCGCGCTCTGATACGGTACTGCAAACGGCCAGAGAACGTGGAAGAGCGCATCCGCAGTTCTGTTTTCGACGACGAATGCATGGAATCTATTGGTGATGCGGCGAGCCCTGATAACGTCGATGCGAAGGCGGGTCACTCGAGACGGGATGCTGAACTCGAGCCCCTGTTCCCGCGCTTGGACGTACGCCGAGGCAGCGTGATGCGAGCCATCGTCGTTCATCCAGTACATCCGCCGGTTCCACCAAGCATGCCAGAAGTCGAACGGCGCTTTGCTGTGAGGAAAGCTGTGGCCGACATTCGCGGCGAAGTCGGACTCGGTGGTGCGAGGGATGTGCTCACATCCGTAGCTTCGGCCGAACTCCTCCACGCTTTTCCAGGGTCCCCGGCTCTTGGACGCACCTACACCATCGATGTCGAGAAGCCTCACGCTCTGAACGGCTTCATCGCATTCCCAGATGATCAGCTCTTTCAGGTCGTTCCTGAGCACGCCCCACACGTGCTGCCACTCTGGGTCGTGCGGCCCTAGATTGCTCAACTCGACAGCGCTGAAGCGGTGCGGTTCGAATCCTTCATGGTAGAAAATCGAATCTCTGTGAACGTCACCGACATCCTCGTATCCGATATTCCCAAGATGTCTTCGCAGGCTTGGATCAGTCTTCAGTAAATCGCCCAGCCAGCACGCAAAGCTCCTGAGCTTCTCTTTCATGATCATACATGCTTCAGACAACGATGGTGGTGTGGGGGGGTGACCGTCTCAGACGCCGTTCACCCTCGCCGCCGCTTCGGGTGACGTGATCACGGGCACTACCTCGAAGTCCACGATATCGCGCCAGTTCGCCATCCACTCCTCCAGCAAGGCCGGGGCCTCGCACTCCATCACCTGATAACAGTGCCGCAGGTCTTCGGTCACCCAGCTGGAGACGTACGTCAGACCCTCGGGCGCGAGACGGCCGCGCTCTGCGAAGCGGCGATAGACAGGGCGCGGATCGCCGTCGCGGAAGTGTTCGATCACCATGTAGAGCATGGACGCGGCGGCTCCGTCGTCGGCGGTTCATTGGGTTGGACCGGGCGGGGCAAAGATGGAACGATTCCGGGCTCCCCGGAAGCCTTGGCTTCTTTTCACCGCCGCACCGCCATGGCGCGATAGGGACGTGGCAGACGCGGCGGAATCGCCCCAACTGAGGCATCCGCGCCCCGGGGGAACGGTGCCGGCTCGCACCACCATCCAACCGAAGCCCTTCCCTGGCAGGCACTTGACGCGACTGGCCGGCGACCCGGCGGTTGGGCACCTTCAATGCGAACCGGCGCTGCCACGGCGATACGGCCGTGCGTGAACACCCGAACCAGTGAGGGACCGATGGCAACCGACGCCAAGGAAGCCGTGAACATGGGCGTGGGGGCGAACGTGGCCGGTTTGGCGCGCGGGTCGGACGAGGTGCTGAAGCGGTGGCTGACGGGGCGGCAGCAGCTCTCGCGCAACCTGCTGCGGGAGATGGTCGCGGTGGCGCGCGAGCACGGCGGCACCATCGAGGGCGCCTCGCTGGTGGCCGACGGCGATGACGTGCCGCTCTGCGGCAACGTGGTGCTCCGCTTCCCGCGGCCGCCCAAGGGGGGGCTGTTCGAGGCGCTGGGCGAGCGCGGGCTGAGCTTCAACGTGCTCACCCACGGCATCCCCATCCCCGACATCTACCACGTGGAGGTGGTGAACCCGGTGATCAATCCCGGGCAGATCGGCAAGGGAACGATCGGGCGATGACCGCCCCCACCGGCGGCCGGCGCATCCTGCAGGTGCACCCCTCGCTGCGGTGCAACCTGCGGTGCCTGCACTGCTATTCGAACTCGGCGCCGGAGGCCGGCGCGGGGATGGAGCTGTCCACGCTCCTCTCCGCGGCGGCCGACGCGGCCGCCGAGGGGTACGACGTGCTGAGCGTGTCGGGGGGCGAGCCGCTGCTGTATCCCCGCCTGGGCGAGCTGCTGGACGGCGCGCACGGGCTGGGGATGCGCACCACCGTGGTGAGCAACGGGATGCTGCTGGACGAGCGCCGCCTGCAGGTGCTGGCCGGCCGCGCCGACGTGCTGGCCATCAGCCTGGACGGCGTGCCCGCCTCGCACGACCGGATGCGCGGCTCGCCCCGCGCGTTCGAGCGAATGGCGGCGCGGCTCGACGGCGTGCGCGCGTCGGGGATCCCGTTCGGCTTCATCTTCACGCTCACCTTCTCCAACGCGCACGAGCTGGAGTGGGCCGCCGCGTTCGCCGTGGAGCAGGGCGCGGCGCTGCTGCAGGTGCACCCGCTGGAAGAGTTCGGGCGCGCGGAGCGGATGCTGGCGGGGATGGAGCCCGACGACGTGGAGGTGGCCGTCGGCTGGCTCGAGGTGCTGCGGCTGCGGGCGATGTACCCCGGGCTGCACATCCACGCCGACCTGGTGGATTTCGAGGAGGCGCGCGGCAACCCCGCGCTGCTGCTGGCCGACGGCCCTCGGGAGGGGTGGTGCGACGCGCCGCTCTCCTCGCTCGTGTCGCCGCTGGTGGTGGAGGCCGACGGCGCCGTGGTGCCGCTGCAGTATGGAATCCACCGGCGGTACGCGCTCGGCAGCCTGGCCGACGCGCCGCTCCGCGAGCTGGCGCGCGCGTGGAAGCGCGGGCGCTACCCCGCCTTCGCCGAGCTGTGCGCCCGCACGTTCCGTGAGATGGAAGGCGCCGCGATCCCGCTGGCCAACTGGTACGCGCTGGTCACCCGCATGGCGGCCGACGGGGCGATGGCCACCGCCGCGGCGGCGTAGCCCGGAGCCGCCCCGGATGGAAAACGGCCCGCCGCCCCGAAGTTCGGGGCGGCGGGCCACCTTCGTCTGACGGGGAAACCGGCCTACCAGATCCGCGGCACCACCGACGGGTCGCGCACCATGGGGTCGCCGGGCTTGCAGCCGAACGCCTGCGCGAACTGCGGCATGTTGCCGAGCGGGCCGTTCACGCGCCACTCCTCGGGCGAGTGCGGGTCGGTGGTCACGCGGGTGCGCAGCTGCTCGGGGCGGTTGTGCGCGCGGTAGCTCTGCGCGTAGGCGATGAAGTAGCGCTGTTCCGGCGTGAACCCGTCGATGAGCCCCGGCCGGCCGCGGCGCTCCAGCGCCCGCTGCAGCGCGTCGTACCCCACCAGCACGCCGCCGTAGTCGGCGATGTTCTCGCCCAGCGTGAGCTTCCCGTTCACGTGGAAGGTGTCCACCTGGAGGTAGCCGTTGTACTGCTGGGCCACGAGATCGGCCTGGCGCCCGAAGGTGGCGCTGTCGGCGGGGGCCCACCAGTCGCGCAGGTTGCCGCGCGCGTCGTAGTGGCGGCCCTCGTCATCGAAGCCGTGCGTCAGCTCGTGCCCGGCCCAGCTGCCGCCCAGCGAGCCGTAGTTGGCCCCGTCGTCGGCGTTGGGGTCGAAGGTCTGCGGCACCAGCGCGCCCGCGGGGAACACCATCTCGTTCTTGCTGGCGTCGTAGTAGGCGTTCACCGTGGGCACGGTCATCTCCCACTCGGTGGTGTCCACCGGCATCCCGGGGCGGTTCACCCGGCGCTCCCACTCGAAGCGGGTGGCGTTCAGCGCGTTCAGCACGAACGGACCCTCGGCCACCCGCAGCCGCGTGTAGTCGCGCCACTGGTCGGGGTAGCCCACCTTCTCGCCCATCTGGCCCAGCTTGGCCAGCGCCTGCGCGCGCGTGGAGTCGCTCATCCACGCCAGGTGCTTCACCCGCTCGCCGAAGGCGTCGCGGATGTCGTCGATCACCTGCTTGGCGCGGGCGCGGGCCTCGGGCGGGAAGGTCTGCCGCACGTACGCCTGGCCCAGCGCCTCGCCGATCTGGCTGTCGGCCGAGCGGAGGCAGCGCTTCCAGCGCGGCAGCATCTGCCGCGCGCCGGTGAAGCGCCGGCTGAACGCGAAATCTTCCTGCACGAAGGGTGTGCTGAGCCAGCGCCCGCCGGTGTCGAGCAGGTGGTAGCGCAGGTAGGCGCGCCAGTCCTGCAGCGGCACGGTGGCCAGCAGCTCGTTCACCCGCCGCATGAAGGCGGGCTCGGCCACGTTCACGCGCTCGCCGGGATTGGAGAGCCCGCTCCCCGCGAAGTAGCGCGCCCAGTCCACGTTGGGCGCCAGCGAGCGGAGCTGCGCCAGCGCCATCGGGTGGTCGGTGGCCGAGGGCTCGCGGCGCGCCACGCGGGTGAGCTGCGCCTTCGCCAGCTCCGTCTCCAGCGCCAGCACCCGCCGGGCGTCGGCGCGCGCGGCGGCTTCGGGCTGTCCGGCAAGGACGAAGAAGCGGGTGACGTGGCCCACGTAGGCATCGCGGAGCGAATCGGCCGCGGGGCCTTCCTTCACGTAGTAGTCGCGGTCGGGGAGCCCCAGCCCGCCCGCGAAGAACTGCGTCATGTAATGCGCCGCGTCGTGCGGATCGACGTCCGCCCGGTAGCGGAAGAGGACGTTCACGCCCTGCGAGTGCAGCCGCGCCACCTCGTCCAGCAGCGCCGCGCGCGATTGCACCGCGGCGATGCGGGCCAGCGCGGGGCGCAGCGGGCTCAGGCCCTGGCGCTCGGCGGCGGTGGAATCCATGCAGCTGGCGTAGTACGTTCCCAGCTTGCGCTCGGTGCTGCCGGCGGGGAGCGTGGACCGGCGCCGCGCCGCCTCCTCGAGCACCGAGCGGACGACCAGCTCGTTGCGGTCCTGCATGTCGCGGCCAACGCCCGACGACGAGTACGCGGCCGGGATGCTGTCGTTCTTCAGCCACGCGCCCGTGGCGAACTGGAAGAAGTTGGAGCATGCCCGCGTGGTCGTGTCGATCATCGCCACGTCGACCACCTTCAGGGGCGGCAGTGTGACGGTGCTCGCCGGCGCCTGCGCGCGGGCGGCGGCCGGCGCGGAAACGGAAGCCGCGAGCAGCACGAAGGACAGCGCGCGGTGGGAGGCGTGGAGTGGGTGGCGCATCGAGGGGCTTCGCTCGGGACCCGGCGTGTGGGATGGATGCCGCCGAACGTAGTTCCCGGGCACGAGTGGGTCAACGAAGTTGGGACGGAACGTACATCACGCCGTCGGTCTTCCTCCCACCCACGCGGCAACTTCCCGCGCGATCTCATCGGGCGTTCGCCCTTCCACGCGCACCGGGTGATGACCGGACTTCCGGAGTGCGGCCATTTCGCCCAGTTCATCGGCGATCGCCGCATCGGTCTCGCCGCGGGCCAGCAGGCGCGCGGCCAGCAGCTCGTCACCGCATTCGAGGTAGGCGCAGCGGATGGGGTGGCGCGCTCCGGAACCCGCGCCGAAATCCTCCGGACGCGCCGGGCCGCACAGCAGCACGTCGCGCCCGCCGGCGAGCACGGAGTGGATGATGGCGGCCCAGATCTCCTTCAAGCCGCCCCAGGTGGACGGATCGGTGTGCGCGTCCCGTCCGGACGCGGCCGACACTCCCGGCAGCACAACGTCCCAGTCGAAGACCACCACGCCGGGAAGCAGCGAGGCGAGGATCGGCACCAGCGTGCTTTTTCCCGACGCCCACGGCCCGGTAAGCAGGTGGAGAGTTGCGGAGGCGACGTTGTCTTCGTTCATTCCGCTCATCACGTTGTTTCCCGGGAGACATAAGACACGATCCTGATCCACGCGCCGCCCGGCAATCCACCGTCCTCCGGAGCGCCTCCTCGAAGCGTCACGGGTGCGGCACCGGCCTCATGCGTCTCCTCCATCCCCTCAGATCCCCCGCCATGCCGCGCCCTTCCCTCGTCTTCCCCACCCTTCTCATCGCCCTCGCCGCGTGCACGGCGGACACGCGCACCTCGCCGGAAGCAGCGAGCGTTCCCGATTCGGCGCGGTACGGGGGGACGCTGGTGATCGGCGCCAGCAGCGACATCGGCGACATCAGCCCCATCACCTGGCACGTGCAGAACGCGCTGTACATGCAGCAGTTCGTGCTCTTCGCGCCGCTGATCGCGTACGATTCGGCGCTGAAGCCCGTCCCGCGCCTCGCCCGGAGCTGGGAGGTGAACGCCGACACCACGCTCCTCACCTTCCACCTGCGCGACGACATCTGGTGGCAGGACGGCGTCCGCACGTCGGCGTACGACGTGAAGTTCAGCTACGAGATCGCCCGCAACCCCGCCTCCGGGTACATCTACACCGGCCAGTGGACCCACTACGGCGAGGCGGAGGTGCCGGACTCGTTCACCTTCCGCATCCACCTGCGCCCGCACGCCGAGTACATGGACGTGTGGCGCACCTTCGCGCCCGTGCCCGAGCACGTGCTGCGCGGCGTCGAACCCGCGCGCCTGGCCCAGCACCCGTTCGGCACGCGCACGCCCGTGGGGAACGGGCCGTTCCGCTTCGTGTCGCGCACGCCGGGGCAGGAATGGGTGTTCGAGGCCAACCCCCGCTGGCCCAGGGAACTCGGCGGCCGCCCGTACGTGGACCGGCTCGTCTATCGCGCCATCCCCGAGCCCGCCACGCTGCTGACCGAGTTGGAGACCGGGTCGGTGGATCTGTATCCCGGCGTTCCCCCGCAGTTCGCGCCGCGCATCCGGGCGTCGCAACGCGCGCGGCTGATGGACTTTCCGGACCTGATGTTCGAGCACGTGATCTGGAACCACCGCCGCGCGCCGTTCGGTGACGCGCGGGTGCGGCGGGCGCTCACGCTGGCCATCGACCGCGAGCGGATCGTACAGGCGGTGCGCGGCGGGTACGGCGTGGTGGCCAACAGCACGGTGGCGCCCGTGCTCTGGGCGCACGACTCCACCGCCGGCGCCGGGATCCGTCACGACCCCGCCGCCGCGCGCCGCCTGCTGGCCGAGGCCGGCTTCCAGGACCGCGACGGCGACGGGACGGTCGAATCCGCCGATGGGAAGCCGTTCCGCTTCGTGCTCAAGATTCCGCACGGCAACCAGGAGCGCCGCGACATCGCCGAGATCGTCCAGGCCGACCTGCGCAAGGTGGGGGTCGCGATGGACGTGCGCGAGGTGGAGTTCAACACGCTGCTGGCGGACGCCAGCGACGCGAAACGGCGGGACTTCGACGCCATGATCCTGGGGTGGAAGCCCGAGTTCCGCGTGGACGACAGCGACCTGTTCGCCTGCGCCAAGCGCGACAACCCCATCACCTTCGCCGGCTACTGCAATCCGGAAGTCGATGCCCTGCTCGACAGCGTGCAGACCGTGGCCGACCGCCGCGCCGCGCTCCCGCTGTGGCACCGTTACCAGCAGCTGATCGCGCGCGACCAGCCGTTCACCCTCCTCTACTTCGGCAACCGGCTGATGGGGATCGGCCGGCGCGTGCGCGACGCCCGCCCCGACGCCCGCGGCGACTGGGTGGGCGTGGAGCGCTGGTGGATCGTCCCAGGGGCGAGGACGGGGCGGTGAGACGTCCCTCTTCGCGCTGGCTGGACACTCGGAGACGCTCCCCCGCATGACCGCCGGGGCAAGGTCTGACCGCAGAGGAGCCGGGCGCTGCAACCCGCTTGCATGCCGCTGCAACGACCGTATCTTTCGCCCGACCAACCGTACACTTTCAGCCGCCGCCCACCACGCCTTCCTTGACGGGGCCTCCCATTCGAGGCGGTTCCCCGGTTCGGCGTCCCGGCGTCCCATCCAACAAATCCGTTCCCGAACACCCCCGATGCGCATCTCCCGTACGTGGTTCCCCGCGCTGCTGCTGGCGCTCGCCGCGGGCGCCTGCCGTGACCTGCCCACCGCCGCGCCGCCCGCCGGCCCCACCGCGCCGCAGGCCGCGCGCGCGCAGCTGCGCTGCTCGGTGGCGGTGCGCGAGAAAACGGTGAGCTGCGAGCAGGCGCGGCCCCGCGGCATCCGCTCGCAGATCATACTGGGCGGACAGGGGCTGAACGTGCGGCTGCGCACCACCAACGTGAACGGCCCCGACGCCGGCCACGTGCTGAGCGCCGACATCTCCGTGCAGAACCTGCTCGACCAGCCGATCGGCACCGACGGCGCGGGCGACACCCACGGCGTGCGCGTCTTCTTCGTCTCGGGACCCAACGTGACCGAGGGGAGCGGCGAGGTGACGGTGCTGTCCGACAGCGTGGGCACCTTCACCGCCAGCAACCAGAAGTACTTCGTCTACAACGAGATCATCCAGCCGCGGCAGGTGTCGGCGCCGCAGACGTGGCAGTTCTCGGTCGATCCCCAGGCTACGCGCTTCGAGTTCCTGGTGCTGGTGGAGACCGCCACGCCCGCCGAGACGTCGGTCCTCCACTTCCGCCCCGAGCGCGGCTCGCCGGTGTACGCCGCGCCCCTGTACGGCGTGTGGGCCGCCACCCCGCACGACGTGTTCGCCGTGAGCGACGGCGCCGTGCTGCACTACGACGGCAACTACTGGCGGGCGATGGACGCCGCCCCGGGGTGCGGGTGCGGCTCGTCGTTCTACGCCCTGTGGGGAAGCGACGGGCGCGACGTGTGGGCCGTGGGCGACTTCGGTGCCCTGGCGCACTGGACGGGCGGCGCCTGGGAACAGGTGGACGCGGCCAGCCTGGCCGAAACCAGCCTCTACGGCATCTGGGGCGCCGCGGGCGACGACATCTGGGCAGTGGGCGACGGCGGCACCCTGGCGCACTACGATGGCGCCGAGTGGAGCACGCAGACGGTGGACAGCGTGAGCACGCCGCTGTACTCGGTGTGGGGCGCCAACGTGGAGAACGTGTACGCCGTGGGCGAGATGGGCACCATCCTCCACTTCAACGGCGGCGGCTGGGCGGTGGACACCACCATCGCGGGCGTGTCGCTGTACAGCGTGTGGGGCACCGGCGGCGAAGACGTGTGGGCCGCGGGCCAGGCCGGCGGCGACGGAGGCGGCGGAGGCGTCCTGTACCACAACGACGGCAGCGGGTGGACCGAGGTGGCCGATCCCGAGATCGCGCAGACCACGCTCTACTCCGGCTGGAGCAGCAGCCCCACCAACGTGTGGATCGCCTCCGGCGGCGATCTGCTGCACTGGGACGGCGAGGCGTGGACGCGCACGCTGGTGGGCTCGGGCGCGCCGCTGTACGGCGTGGCCGGCACCGGCGCCAGCGACGTGTTCGCCGTGGGGGAGATCGGCACCATCCTGCACTTCGGCGGGAGCGGCTGGGTCACGCAGGCTGCCAGCGAGTTCGCGGACATCGCCGGGCTCTGGGGCTCGTCGGAGAGCGACGTGTGGGCGGTGGGCGGCCCCTTCATCCTGCACCGCGGGGCCACGCCCGAGTGGGCGGTCGAGATCTCCCCCGACTTCGCGATCCTCCGCGGCGTGTGGGGCGCGTCGGCCTCGGAGGTGTGGGCCGTGGGCGAGGCCGGCGCGATCGTCCACTACGACGGCGGCGCATGGAGCACGGTGCACAGCGACTCGGCGCTCACCCTGAACGCCGTCTGGGGCTCGTCGGCCACCGACGTGTGGGCCGCGGGCGACGCGGGCGCCCTGCTGCACTGGAACGGCACCGCCTGGAGCGATGCCTCGTTCGACACCGAAGTGCGCGCCGCGCTGTGGGGGAGCGGCCCCGCCGACGTGTTCGCGGTGGGCGCCGCCGGCTCCATCACGCGGTGGACGGGCACCGGGTGGGTGACCATGAACAGCGGCACCAGCGAGTACCTGCGCGGCGTGTGGGGCACCGCGGCCGACAACGTGTATGCCGTGGGCGACGCCGGCACCGTGCTGCACTACGACGGCAACGCCGGGCAGAACTGGACGCCGGTCGCCACCGGCGCGCCGAACAACGCCATGGTCTTCGCGGTGTGGGGATCGGGCGCGAACGACGTGTTCATCCTGGCCAACAACGGCCTCGACCTGTTGCGTTGGGACGGCGCCAGCTGGAAGCCGATGTCGCAGTTCTCCGCCCGCGCCGACGTGTGGATGTACACCCTGTGGGGCACCGGCCCCCGGAACCTGTACGCCGCCGGCGACGTGGGGACGATCCTGCACGGCGAGCGGTAAGCGGCGGCCATTCGCTCCGGACGATCGAACCACTGAGGGCCCGCGCATCGCCGCGCGGGCCCTTTGTCGTTCACATCATGGCTTCACTGCTGCGGAAAGTATCCGCTTCCCTTATCCCCGTACCTCATACCGGATGCGGAGAGTCGTTGTGCATTCCCTCCACCAGAGAACGCCATCCTGAAGGAGCCGCCGCGCCAAACCCTCGTCCGCGCTGGATCTGGCGGCGACTGAAGGATCCATCGCCCGCTCGCGGAACCACCCCCCGGAGCGCACCGGGGCCAGGGAATCTCCCGTCAGGCAGATGATGGCGCGGACGCGGTCATAGATCCTTCGGTCGCCGCCACACATGGGTGCGGACTCGGTGCCGGTGCAGCGGCGACGCTCAGGCTCAGGATGACAGGGGTTTGGGCTCATCCAAAATGCACAACCAGCCGCCCAATCTGGTCTCAGATCCCCGCCGACAGGCGGAGGACCACGCTCAGGCCCTGCTCCAGCGCGAACTCCTTGTAGCGGCTCAGGAAGCCGCGGTAGGCGGTGTTGGTGAGGTTGTGCACCTGCAGGTCCATCCGCAGCGTGCGCCCGGCGGCACGCCCCTGCGCGCCGGCGCCGGCGTCGAGCGTGACGTAGCCGTCGGGCGCGTACTCGTTCTCGGCGGCGTGCGTCTGGCGCGCCACCCCTTCGGCGCCGGCGGTGAGGTACGTCACGGGGAGGCCGAGCACGCCATGCGGGCGGTACTCCACCTCCACCCGCCCCCGCGGCGGCGGGATGAAGGCCAGGTCGTCCCCCGTCCCGCGCTGGGTGCCGCGCACGTAGTCGAAGGCGCCGCGCAGTGCCAGCGGCGCGCTCAGGCGCACCTCGGCCTCGCCCTCCACCCCGCGGAGGAGCGCGTTGGTGGCGGCGTAGCGGTACACGCGCAGCCCGTCCTCCTGCTGCGCGGTGGGAAACGCCTGGATGTAATCGTCCACGCGGTTGCTGAACACCGAGAGCTCGCCGTGCACGCGGGCGCCGGTCCAGCGCAGGCCGCCGTCCAGCTCCAGCCCGCGCTCACGGTCCAGCGACGGGTCGCCCACGTCGAAGCGCGCCTCGCCGATGCGCGGGCCGTTGGCGTACAGCTCGAAGAGCGTGGGCGCGCGCCAGCTTCGCCCCACGCCCGCCGTCAGCGCCAGGCCGCGCCACACCCGCGCCACGGCGCCCGCGTTCCAGCTCTCCGCCGTCCAGCCGCGATCATCGTCGCCCAGGCCCAGCGCCGCGTTCGCGCGCGCATCGAGCGAACGGTGGTCCACGCGCGCACCGGCCAGCAGGCGCACGGGTCCGAAATCGTTCTCCCACAGCGCGAACGCGCCGCCCGACCGCACCGTGGCGTCGGGAACCAGCGGCACGGGGCCGCGCGAGTCGTTCCCCTGCAGCATCCCCGAAACGCCCAGCGTGACCTGGCCCAGCCGCGAGGGCGCCAGGTGCGCCAGCACGTCGGCGGTGGCGGTGTTCAGCAGCAGGTCGAACTGCGTGGCCTCCTCGCCGGTGGGCGCGCCGCCGCCCGGGGCCTCGTCGGCCACCTCCACCAGGCTGTGCCGCTGCACCTGCGCGCGCGTCTCGATCCGCGCGCCGCGCACCGGAAAGGTCCCGCTCAGCTGCAGCCGGTCGTCCGAGAGCTTCCGCTCGGGGCCTTCCTCTTCCCCGCCCTCCTCGTCGGCGGCAGCAGCCTCGGGGCCGGGGCCTTCGGCCTCCAGCAGCTTGAACTCGCCGCCGTAGCGCTGGTAGCGCAGCGCCAGCGTGCCCCACGCGCGGCTGAGCCCTGCCGCCGCCTCGCCGTTCAGCGCCGCGAAGCCGGTGTTGGGGATCTCGCCGTTTGGGGTGTGGACCTCGCCCGACATCCGGCCGATCACGGTGGCGCGCCACCCCAGCCCGCCCGCGGCGCCCTCGGCGCGGCCCACCACGCCGCCCTCCAGGTTGCCGCTGGCGAAGTAGCTCTCCACCCCGCCGCGCATGAAGCGCGCGCCCTGCGCCTCCGGGAGCGGCTCGGGGATCACGTTCACCACGCCGCCCACGGCATCGGAGCCGTAGAGGAGGCTGGCGGGGCCGCGGATCACCTCCACCCGCTCGGCCAGGCGCGCGTCCACCGAAGGCGCGTCCTCGTCGCTCCACGAGTAGTCCTCCAGCCGCAGGCCGTCGGCCAGCACCGCCACGCGCGGGCCGAACAGGCCGCGGATCACCGGCTTCCCCACCTGCTCGCCCGTGGTCACGGCGCGCACGCCGGGGAGCGCGGCCAGCGTGCGCGCCAACGACACCGAGTGCTCGCGCCGCAGCCGCTCGGGGCCGAGCGTGGCCGAGGCCAGCGGCGACGCCCCGGCCGCCCGCGGCGAGCGCGATGCGGTGACCGTCACCGGGTCGAGCTGGAACGAGGCCGCCTCCAGCGCCACGTCACCGGCGGCGCCGTCCGCGCGCACCTGGCGGACGGCGGGCGCGAAGCCGGGCGCCCACACGCGCAGCGTGAACGTGCCCGAGGGAAGCCCGCCCAGCGCGAACGAGCCGTCGCGTGCCGTGCGCGTCCCGCGCGCCAGCTCCAGCACCGACACCTGCGCGCCGGCCACGGGCTGGCCCGCCGCGTCGGTCACGCGGCCCCGCAGGGTGTCGGCCGCCTGAGCGGCGCGCGGGGCGGGCGGGCGCGCCGCGACGGCGTGTGGAGAGAGCGAAAGTACGGCGGCCAGCGCCGGAACCAACAGCGTCGTCATCATCGGGCCGAATGGGGAATGGTTGGATGGTTGGACGCCCAACAGTATGGCGCCGGCCATCCACCGGCAACGCTGGATCTCGAGCCGCCCGTGCAATAACCGTGGCGGGGCGGACGCCTCATTCGTGAACACGGAAGCCATGGAGGGGACATGAAGGCAACGAGGCGCCGGCGATGAAGTTCTCCGTGCCCTCCGTGGTCCTCCGTGCCCTCCGTGTCCCTAACAAGATCGCCCCGGCCACGACGATGCCGTGCGCGGCCCCATCGCGAACGAGCGGATTTGCGCGATCCTCGAATCGGCGTGATGATGCATCATCCGCCTCCGCGATGGTTCCGTCCGCGGACAATCCGTCCAGGCCTCCTCCATCATCTTCCCGCGAACCGATGCCGGCCGCCGATGCGCGCCCCGCGAACCCTCCGGCGGTCTCCATCATTTTCCCGTTTCGCAACGAGGCGGTGTACCTGGGCGAGTGCCTGGAAAGCATCCGCGCGCAGACGCTGGATGCGTGGGAGTTGCTCGCCATCGACGACGGCTCCAATGATGGCTCGCCCGAGATCGCCCAGTCCCTGGCCGCGACCGATCCGCGCGTCCATCTCCTCCGGCCCGGGCGCGTGGGGCTGGTGGCGGCGCTGAACCTGGGGATCGCCCAAGCGCGGGCGCCGCTGCTGGCGCGGATGGACGCCGACGACGTGATGCACGCGGACCGGCTGCGCGCGCAGCACGAGTACCTCGCTGCACGACCGGACGTGGCGCTCGCGGGCACTCAGGTGGAGTTGTTCCCGGCGGACGAGGTGCGTGGCGGTTATCTCGAATACGTCCGCTGGCAGAACGCCGTCACCGAGCCTGAGCAGGTGGCGCGGGAGATCTACGTCGAGAGCCCGTTCGCGCATCCGTCGGTGATGGCGCGGACCGGCGTGCTGCGCGCCATCGGCGGCTATGCGGACGGGCCGTTTCCGGAGGATTACGAGCTGTGGCTGCGGCTGCACGCGGCCGGGCACCGCATGGGCAAGGTCCCGCGCGTCCTGCTGCGCTGGCGCGAGCGCGCGGGGCGCACCAGCCGCGTGGACCCGCGCTACGCGCGCGAGGCGTTCGACCGGTTGCGCGCGGAGTACGTGGCGCGCGACCCGCGCGTGGCACTTGGCCGCGAGGTGGTGGTGTGGGGCGCCGGCCGCCGCTCCCGCCTGCGCGCGCGGCTGGCGATGGAGCGCGGCGTGCGGCCCGTGGCGTGGATCGACATCGACCCGTGCAAGATCGGGCACCGCGTGTGGGGCCTGCCCGTGCACCCGCCCGAGTGGCTGAGCGGCCGCGAGCCGCGCCCTTTCATCCTGGTCTACGTCAACAATCACGGCGCGCGGGACCTGATCTCCGCGCGGCTGGGGGAGATGGGGTACGCCGCGGGGGATGACTGGCTGGGCGTGGGGTGACCCGGGCAGAGGATGCGCGGCGACGTGCGTCGCGGGATCTCCGCGCCAGCCGGTGACGCCGCCGCGTGAGGAGATGGCACTTCCGGTACGACCGCCGGGTACACACTGTCCCGATGGGCGCGTTGTTCCACTCGCCTGAGACGGTTATGTTGCCAGATCAATCCATTCCGCCCGCCGACCTCTCGTTTTCCGCGAGCCTGATGTTCGATCGACTTCAGCCGGAGGCGATCTTTCTCGAGCACCTTGGGTGGATCGAGGAAGTTGCCGCGATGGTATGCCGAAGGAACGGGGTGTGGGGGGACGATGCCGACGACTTCGCCTCGTCGGCGCGCGCCAAGCTGATGGAGAACGAATACGCCGTGATCCGCAAGTTTCGCGGTGACGCGGAGATGAAGACGTACCTGGCGCGCGTGGTGGTGCTGCACTTCATGGAGCGCGCGCGCGAGCGCACCGGCCGCTGGCGCCCGTCCGCGGCGGCCGAGGCGAACGGCGTGCTGGCCCGCGAGCTGGAAGCGCTGGTGTACCGCGACGGGTGCACCCTGGCCGAGGCGGGCGAGCGGCTGCGCACCATGGGCCACACCACCCTCAGCGACACCGAGCTGGGCCGGCTGCTGGCCCGCCTCCCCGTGCGCCACCCCATGCGCCCCGGCGACGCCGGCGCCGAGCCGCTGGAGCAGATCGCCGGCCGCCACGTTGCCGACGAGCGCGTGGTGGTGGACGAGGAGGAGGCAGCCCGCGCCCGCGTGCTGGCGGCGCTGAACGACGCGCTCGACCAGCTTTCGCCCGAAGACCGCATGCTGGTGCGCATGCACCTGGCCGACGGGACTACGGTGGCCGACGCCGCCCGCGCCCTGCGGCTGGACCAGAAGGCCCTGTACCGCCGCCTTCCGCGGCTCAAGTCCATGCTGCGCGAGCGGATGGAACGGGCCGGCGTGACGGCGGCCGAGGTGCGCGAGACCCTGCA
>DASSJS010000049.1:0-8200 GCA_035691085.1 Longimicrobium sp. | reverse complement strand
GCTCATGTAGCGGTCGCCCATGGCGAACACCCCCGCCTCGGGCTTGCGCCCCACGGTGATCTCGCCGTCCACGCGCACGGGGTCGCGCCAGGTCTCGCTGGTCACCACCTCGAGCAGCGCGCCCCGCCCGGCGCCCGGCTGGGCGAAGGCGGCGGGCTGCGCGGGCGGCGCGCGCGGCGGCTCGGGGACCAGCGCCCGGTCGCCGCCGGGGCGGCCGAAGAGCTGCTCGGGCGACGCCTGCGGCTCTTCGTGCAGCCCCAGCGGCTTCACGAAGGCGAACTCGCGCTTGGTGTCGAGCAGGATGATCTCCACGCGGATCCCCGCGCGGGCGATGTTGTTGTCCTGCGCCCACTGCGCGGCGAAGCGGCGCAGGTGGTCGCTTTCGTCGCGCGCGAACATCCCGCCGCCCATCCCCTCGGGGACCAGGTCGGTGGACACGTACACGCGCAGGTCAGGCGCGGTGCGGCGGTCTGCGTAGCGGCGCAGCGCCTGGCGCACGCCGTCCTCCAGCTGCTGGCGCAGCGTGGGGCGCAGGAGCTTGCGGAGCGAGTTGAACATGCCTGGGTCCGTTCCGGTTGTTTCGGCCGCGCGGGAACCTCGCAATATCAGGACCGGCGCGGGGGCGAGCAAGCAGACACCGCGCCGCGCCTGCGTTCGGCCAACCCTCTACGGAGCGGGGAGGGAAACGGATTCGGGGAACCGCCGGCTCGGTGACGTGGCCTCGCGGCCGCCGCCGCGCGGGCCCTCTCCCTGGCGTTTCCGGCGCGACTGCGCCGCGTCCGGAAACGCCTGTCCCTCTCCCAAAAACAACCTGGGGGAGGGACCTGGGCTCGCTTCGCTCGCGGCTACTGCGGCGCGATGCCAGACCTCTTCCACGCACCATCACCGCGGCCGAGCTGGCAGCCCGCGAAGGCGGCCTTCGTGTGGTTGTTGGGACGGTTGAACCGCCCGTACCCCAGCATCATCCCAACCCTCCGCAGGGCCGGCCACGCGGCCGGCCCGGCGGTTGTGGCGCTCAGCCCGCGGTCGACTGGCCCTCGGTGGGCGGGGCGGCCGCGGCGTCGATGCTGCCGCCCTGCACGGCCGACACGGGCTGGGTGGCGGCCAGGTTGCACGGGTCCACCACCCGGCAGCGGCTCTGCGGCACGGGCATGTCCCAGGCCTGCCCGCACATGCTGGCGAAGGCATCGGCCTTCTCCTTGATCTCCTCCACCTTGGGCGGCACGTCGTCGCACTTGCCCTGCGCCGGCACCAGCGGGATCCCGCTCTTCTTCAGCTTGTCGATGATGATGCACGCCACGGTGCGGCCCAGCTTGTTCCCCGCCACGTGGTCGGTGCGCCAGTGCACCCCCGCCCACAGCCGCGCCATCCCGATGTTGTCGGCCAGCCGGTCGAACTCGGCGCGGTAGTCGGGGAAGAAGAAGCTCAGGATCTCGCTGGCCGCGCCCGAGTAGGTGCTGTGCCCCGACGGATACGCCGGGTGCCGCGGCGTGCCCGGCGAGGAGTTGATGTACGGCGGCACCGGCGGGAAGAAGTCGGGCCGGCGGCCGTTGCGCTCCAGGTTGCCGGTGGCGTAGCTGTACAGGTCGTCCACGCTGTCGTACCCCGCGCCGTTCACCGGGCGGTCGAACAGCACGTTCAGCCTGCACCCGTTGCCCACGGCGTACTCCCACGGCCGCTCGCGGCGCGCGGTGTCGGGGCGGCCCAGCCACTTGTAGTACCACGCGGCCATCAGCGCGCTGTGGATGGCGGTGTCGAGCGCGGCCCACACCAGCGCCTGCCGCGGGGGCGACCAGTTGGTCTCGCGGATCAGGTGGTTCAGCGCCTGGCGGTGGGCCAGCCCCGGCGTCTCGTTCTCGAAGTAGCGCGCCAGCTCGGCGCCGTTGAAGATGGTGGGATAGCCGTCACCGCGCGTCCAGTTGACCACGGCCCCGAGCGGCGCCGGCCGCAGCTGCAGGAAGGTGCTGAGCGGGCAGCGCTGGCGGCAGGGCTGGGTGCTGGCCAGGCGGTACGGGTCGTAGCGCAGCCGCTCCAGCTCCACCAGCTCCGAGAACTCCGACTGGATCACCGCGATGTCGGTGGGGAACGGGGGGAAGTAGTGCGGGCTGGTGGGATCGTCGGTGAGCGTCGTCAGCTCCTTGACCGACACCGGGCAGGGCGTGGGGCAGAAGTTCCAGTACGCCGCCCCCGGCTCCACCTGCGGCCCCGACAGCCGGTACTCCCCGATCGAGTCGCCGCACGGCTTGCAGGCTTCCTCGATGCACTCCACGCACAGCCTGCGCGTGCACTCGCGATCGACGTCATCCGCGATGGTCGCCATCTGGGTACCCTCCACTGAAAAGGAAAAGGATGAGATCCGCCCTTTCAGCTTAACAGGTCCACAACAGATTACACATACATTTTCAGCCATGTTGTTAAACATGTAGAACATGGACATTCTTCGGGCGTGGTATCTGTATTTTCCTGGTTCATCGCGGATTTCGTTGCAGCAGGTCTCCTGCTCGCGCCGATCCGGTCGACGAGTGGCTGCAGGCTGGCGCTCGCGCTGAGTATCGAAATTTTTTTGGAGAGCCCCCCTCGCCCGGCGGCCACTCACGGAAGGCCGGCTGTCCCAACGGATCGATCAGGGGATCACGAGACGAGTCCGGCCGTCATGCACGTCCTGCGCATCGATGGCTGAATGGCGAGCGTTCGCCGTATCCACGAAGGCTGCGGAGACGCACGGAGGACCGGGAGGGCTCGATTCCCCCTGATGACGCAGTGAACGAAGCCTGCAGGCGCGGATGACGGGGTGAACGACGGAAGCGGTGTTCCTGCAAAAAAATTTCGATACTCAGCGCATTCCAAGCCTGCAGCCACTCGCCGACGTGCTCCGGTGCGATCAGGCTGCAACCAGATCGACGAAGAACCATTTTCCTCCGCAGGATTTTCGTCAGCACCGGGAGACGGGAGAAACGCACCTCCGCACGGCTGACGCGGCCGCGCGGCTTCTTGCAGACGAGGTCGCCGGGAACCCGGGACGGAGAGGATGGGATGGCGGAGCGCGGGGCGGGGTGGAAGCCGGAGGCCGTGGTCTTCAGCGGCGTGCAGGCGTCGGGGAAGAGCACCTTCTATCGCGAGCGGTTCTTCGAGACGCACGTGCGCATCAACATGGACATGCTGCGCACGCGCCGCCGCGAGAGCCTGCTGCTGCAGGCATGCATCCTGGGGAAGCAGCCGTTCGTGGTGGACAACACCAACCCCCTCGCGGCCGACCGGGCGCGCTACATCGAGCCGGCGCGGGCGGCGGGGTTCACCGTAACGGGCTACGTCTTCCGCACCACCACGGCGCGGGCCATCGCCCGCAACCGGGAGCGCACCGACAAGCCGGCCATCCCCATCCCCGGCCTGCTGGGCACCTGGAAGCGGATGGAAGAGCCCACGCTAGGCGAAGGCTACCACGTGCTGTACTCCGTCACCCTCACCGAATCGAACCTCTTCCTCGTGGAGGAGCTGGGGCGGGCGGTGTAGCCGTGAATCCCCGCCGGCCACCGATCCACTCCCTCCATCCCGCACCGGTGACCGGGAGCGGAGCCGTGGCGCGGGCGCCACCGGGTGATGCCGCTCTTCGGGCAGGCGGCGGATGAAAATCGTTGTTCGCGTGGCGGCGCAACGGCAGATTGCAATCAGCTCCAGCCGCACCCCTCCCGCGGCCCCGATGCCATCTCCCCCAAACCTGCGAGGTCATCATGCGAGCACTCGTGATCAGCGGCGGCGGATCGAAGGGCGCGTTCGCGGTGGGCGCGCTCAAGTACCTGATGAACGAGCGCGGGCTCGATTTCGAGATCCTGGCCGGCACCAGCACGGGCGCGCTGATCACCCCGATGATCGCCGCGAAGGGGAAGGACGCGCTCCCCACGCTCGAGAAGGAGTACACCACCGTCACCACCGGCGACATCCTGGACGGCACCCCCGCGCTGCGGGTGATCAGCGGAAAGCCGTCGCTGTACGGGAGCGGGCCGCTGCGCAAGCGCATCCAGCAGCACATCACCCCCGAGGTGTTCAACACGCTCAAGGCGTCGAGGAAGCGGCTGGCGGTGACCTCGGTGGACCTGCGCGACGGGAAGCTGGTCTATTACCAGACCGGCCCCGCCATCACCACCGAGGAGCTGATGGTGCCGGTGGAGAACACCGAGCAGCTCGTGAACGCCATCTACGCGTCGGCCAGCATCCCGTTCGCCATGCCGCCGGTGGTCAACTCGCGGCCGGGGGCCAGGGACGACGGCTACGTGGACGGCGGCGTGCGCGAGTACGTGCCCATCGAGATCGCCATCGACGCGGGCGCCGACGAGATCTGCTGCATCATCCTGGCGCCGCCCTTTGACAAGCGCGCCACCTACGACAAGCGCTTCGGCAACGTGATGGACGTGGCCCAGCGCGCGGTGGACCTGCTGAGCGAAGAGGTGGGCGCCAGCGACGTGAAGCTCTCGCAGCTCTACACCGACGCCAACGTGTACATCAACGCGGTGGTCAGGAAGCTGCGCGACGCGGGGGTGAAGGACGACGTGATCGTCCCCGCGTTCCAGAACCCGGGGGTGAAGAACCCGTTCGCCGGCAAGCGCGCCGTGTCGCTGCGCATCATCCGCCCGCAGAGGCCGCTCCTGGGCGACACCCTCAAGTTCAGCCCCGAAGACATGAAGGCCAACCTGGAGTACGGCTACCAGTGCGCCAAGGAGCAGTGGGACGCCAGCAAGCAGGTACAGGTGCACGCCCTGATCAGCGGCGACGCCCTGGCGCCGGTGGTCTGATGAGAGATCTGGCCGGACGCTCGCCCATTCGATGAAAACGGACGAATGTCATCCTGAGGCTGGGGCCAGCCACGCCATAACCCGCGGCATTGTATCGATTTGCAGGCCGAAGGATCTATCGGCGGGGACCGGAACGGAGCATCCGAAGCACGATTCTGTCCCGGATCTGGCCTGACCGGCGGAATGACGTCGTAGGAAAGACGCAGAAGCGGCCCGGACACACACCGCGTCCGGGCCGCTCTCGTTCATGGGCCGATGATCGATCCGATCAGACCGCCGCGACCGCCGCCTCGCGCTGCTGTGCAGGGTAGTGCGATTCGACGTAGTCGTCGAGGATGCGCTTGAACTCGTCGGCGATGTGGTCGCCGCGCAGCGTCACCGCGTGCTCGCCATCGATGTAGACGGGGGCCTTGGGCTCCTCGAAGGTGCCGGGGAGGCTGATGCCCAGGTTGGCGTGCTTGCTCTCGCCGGGGCCGTTCACCACGCACCCCATCACCGCCACCTTCATCTCCTCCACGCCGGGGTGCGTCTCGCGCCACAGGGGCATCTGGTCGCGCAGGTACCCCTGGATGCTCTCCGCCAGCTTCTGGAAGTAGGTGGAGGTCGTCCGCCCGCACCCCGGGCAGCTGGTCACCTGCGGCGTGAACGAGCGGATCTCGAGCGACTGCAGGATCTGCTGGGCGACGTGGACTTCCTCCGTCCGGTCGCCGCCGGGCTTGGGGGTGAGCGAGACGCGGATGGTGTCGCCGATCCCCTGCTGCAGCAGGATCGACAGCCCCGCGGTGGACGCCACGACGCCCTTGGTCCCCATCCCCGCCTCGGTCAGCCCCAGGTGCAGCGGATAGTCCGACAGCGGCGCCAGCATCCCGTACACGGCCACCAGGTCCTGCACGCCGCTCACCTTGGCGGACAGGATGATGCGGTCGTGCGGCAGACCCAGCCGCTCGGCCAGCGCGGCGGAGCGCATGGCGCTCTCCACCATCGCCCGCATCATCACCGTCTTGGAGTCGAGGCGTTCCAGCTCGGGGAGGCGGGCGTTGGCGTCCATCATCTCGGTCAGCAGCGCCTGGTCGAGCGAGCCCCAGTTCACCCCGATGCGCACCGGCTTCCCGTGCTCCAGCGCCTTGTGGATGATGGCGGCGAAGTTCTCGTCGTGCCGCTTGGCGCCCACGTTGCCGGGGTTGATGCGGTACTTGGCCAGCGCCGCCGCGCAATCCGGGTACTTCGACAGCAGCAGGTGCCCGTTGTAGTGGAAGTCGCCCACGATGGGCACGTGCACGCCGCGCTGCGCCAGGAATTCGACGATGTACGGCACCGCCTTCGCCGACTCGTCGTTGTTCACGGTCACGCGCACGATCTGGCTGCCGGCGCGCCAGAGCGCGGCCACCTGGCGTACGGTGCCCTCGATGTCGGCGGTGTCGGTGTTGGTCATCGACTGTACGACCACCGGGTGCGCGCTCCCCACGGGCACGTCGCCCACCCAGGTGGTGACCGTCTTCCTGCGCTGTATCGGCTGCATGTGCGTTCTGATGTCAGGATGTCGCGAGACGACGTAAATCTAACCCACACGCCAACTACGAGGCAATTCGGGAGATTCGGATGACGCGCGCGCGCATCCCGTGGGCCTCCGGACAGTGAATCCCGCGTTCACGACGGACCCCAGGCCCCGGCGCGCGGACTCGCACACGAGCATCCGTTCGCTGCGACAGGGTCTTTCGCGGCCGCGGCCGGCCCCCCGGCCCCTCCCCCCGTTGCGCGGCGTTGCGCGGCGTTGCGCGGGGGGAGGGGAGAACTACAACGACAAGAGCGGGTTTTTGCGCCGCGGGAGAGGGGGACAGACGGGGCTCGGCAGGCGCGTGTCCCCCGTCCTACAGCCCCTCGCTCACCGCCTGCCTCTCCACCGAGCCATGCCGGCCGCCCGTCACCATCAGCACCACGGCGGCGACCACCAGCATGGCGAACAGGTACCCGCCGATCCCCATCCGCTCGTTCCACATCACCCACGCGGCCACCGCGGCCACCACCGGCTCGATGGTGGCCACCGTCGCCGCGCGGGTCGCGTCGATCCGCTTCAACCCAAGGCTGTAGAGCAAAAAGCTGCCATACGTGGGCACCACGGCCACGAAGAGCATCACGCCCCAGTCCTCCACCGACTTGTGGCTGAACCGGACGAACGGGAGCAGCGCCAGCGCGCCCACCGGCAGCGCGTACAGGAAGAACGTCGACGCGTGGTAGCGCTCGAAGGCGTGCTTGCCGACCAGGTAGTAGAGCGCGTACGCCCAGCCGGAGAGCAGCCCCCAGAACAGCGCGGGCGCCGTCATCCGGACGGTGCCGCCGCCGCCGGCCAGCGCGATCCCCGCCACGCCGCAGGTGGCCAGCACCAGCGCCAGCAGCGTGCGCCCGGTCATGCGCTCGCGCAGGAACAGCGCGGAGAGGAGGGCCACCCACGCGGGCGCCGTGTACAGGAGCACCGCCGCCAGCGCCGCCCCGCCGCTCTGCACCGCGCGCTGGTACGCGCCAAAGAACAGCGCCACGCCCACCACGCCGAATCCCAGCGCCACCGGCACGTCGCGCCGCCGCAGCGCCGTCCGCCGGATCGCCGCGGCGTGGATGCCGAAGCAGGCGGCCGCGATCGCCGCGCGCCAGAAGGCGATCTCCAGCGGCTGGATCCCGTGCCGCAGCGCCACCCGCGACACCACCCCCAGCAACCCCCACAGCACCGCCGCGGCCACCACGTACAGATATCCCACGCGCCCCCTGTTCATCCCCCATGACATGCTCCGCAACGGGGTAATCGGCCCCGCCGCCCGCCGCCGCGCAACCGGCGGACCGCCGCGCGCCCGGAGGCGGCGTGGCGGCCAGAAAGGAACGTCGAGGGGAAAAACCCTCGGCGGCGGGGGCGATAGGCGTTACATTGAAACGGTTTACATCTCCCGCCGGGGGCGCTATCCCTTCGGCGCCCGGTCCGCTCGCACGTCCGCAGCCTCCCACCAGATCCCATGCGCGCCGAACACTCGCTCCCCACCATCGAGCCCGTTGAGCCCGCCCGGCAGCCGGCCGCGCCGGCCGCCGCGCCGCGCCGCGCCCGCATCCGCGCGCTCCCGCGCGATGCCATGGCCGCGCCCGAGGTGCCGCACGCCGTCCGCGCGCACGAGGTCCCGCCCGGGGTGGAGCTGGACCACACGTCGCTGTACTTCAACCGCGAGCTCCGCCTGCTCGACTTCAACTGGCGCGTGTTCGCCCAGGCCCGCGACCCCCGCACGCCGCTGCTGGAGCGGGTGCGCTTCCTCTCCATCGCCGCCAGCAACCTGGACGAGTTCTTCCAGAAGCGCGTGGGCGGGCTGAAGCGGCAGGTCGCCGCCAACGTGCAGGCGATCTCCATCGACGGGCGCACCCCGGCGCAGCAGCTGGAG
>DASSJS010000048.1:0-3147 GCA_035691085.1 Longimicrobium sp. | reverse complement strand
CTTTCGCAACGGGTGAATGGACGAGAAGCCCAGTCACTCGCTGCGAACAACAGCCCATCGTCACCACGCAACTCGGCGGCACCCGCTCGAAAGCTGGTGCCGCCGGTCAAAGCTACCGCGAAGCGGTTTCGTTCAACTTGTGGCTCAGTGGACGGAATTCGTGCGAACGCCACCTATGGTTGCGCATGGCCGAATCCGCTCCAATCCAGATAATGCTCCTCCACCCGAACGTCAAGCGCCAGTAAATCTCACCCGCGCAGTCCGATACACTGCGGGCTGCCGTGGCGCTACGCGGCTATGCAGGCGCAGTGGCGGGATAGCGCTCCTGTTCCGTGCGTTACCGGGAAACAACGTGCGGCGGAATCGATCCCGATCTCGCCCGCTGCGCGATATCAAGCCCGTGAAACCCACCCAACCTGACACCAGCGAGGCCCGCCGCATCACGCGACAGGCCCCGCTGTTCCGTACTCCGTACTTTCGTACTCGCCCGTTACCGCGTCATCCCCCGCACTTCCTGCAGCCCGCGCGGGTCCCACGTGGGGCGCTGCGGCGCGTTGGCCACCTCCCACGCCGTGAAGAACGCCATCCGCGAGATGCGGGTGAGCTTGTCGAAGTCGATCTTGCTCACCTCGTCGCTGGGGCGGTGATAGTCGGGGTGCACGCCGCTGAAGAAGAAGATGGCGGGCACCTCCTTGCGCGCGAAGTTGAAGTGGTCGCTGCGGAAGAAGAAGCGCTCCTGCGGCCAGATGTCGTCGGCCAGCGTCAGGTGCAGGTCGGGGTGCGCGCGCTGAACCGCGTTCACCGTGGCGCCCAGCGTGGAGTAGCTCTTCCCGATCACCACCACGCTGTCGGGGTTGTTGCGCCCGATCATGTCGATGTTGATGTCCGCCACGATCTGGTTCAGCGGCAGCGTGGGGTGCTCCGAGAACCACTCCGAGCCCAGCAGCCCCTTCTCTTCGCCGCTCACGTGCAGGAAGACGATCGAGCGCTTCGGCCGCATCCCCATCGACGCGAATGCCCGGGCGACCTCGAGGATGCCGGTCGTCCCGCTCCCGTCGTCGTCGGCCCCGTTGTAGATCGAATCGCCGTTCACCGGCTGGCCCACGCCCACGTGGTCCATGTGCGCGGAGAGAACCACGTACTCGTTCTTCAGCACGGGGTCGCTCCCCGGCCAGATGGCCACCACGTTCGGCGCGCGCGCCTCGTCCACCTGCTCCACCGGCACCGCGGCGGTCAGGGTGACCCCCGCCAGCGGCGCGGGGCGGAAGGATGCCTGCGCGCCCGCCGTCCACTGCCGCGCCAGGTCCTGCCGCGCGGCGGAAAAGATCCGCCCCGCCGCCTCCTGCGAGACGAAGAACTGCGGATACCCGGTCTGCGCCCCCAGCGTCCGCGCGGGCCGGGCCGCCTGCGCCGCGTACTTGGCGATGGAGTCCGCCGTCCACTCGGGGCCCAGCACGTACACCACGCCCGCCGCCCCGGCACGCTGCGCCGCGTTGCGGATGCGGTTGCGCTCCAGCCGCCAGTCACGCGTCGACGGCCCCGGGAGCGCGGCCACGGCGATGCGGCCCGTCAGCGACCCGGCCGCCATCGCCGCGTCGGGCGCGCGCCCGACGTAGACGAGCGGGCCGCTCAGCCCCTGCTGCGCGGTGCCACCCAGCGCGTAGAAGTCACGGTTCAGCGCCAGCTGCACCGGCGCCGCGCCCCCGGCCACCTCCAGCCGCGTTCCCGCGGCCGACATCCGCCGGAGCGGGTAGGGATACCACTGGAGAAACGCGCCGCCCTCGCCGCCAGCCGTAAACCCCATCGCCCGGTAATTCGAGACGAGGTACGACGCGACGATGTTCAGCTCGGGGCTGGGCGTGTCGCGCCCGCGCATCAGGTCGCTGGAGATGAACTCCAGCCGCGCGCGGGCGTCGTCGATGGTGATCACGTTGGCCGCGGCCGCC
The DNA here is from genome assembly GCA_035691085.1 of Longimicrobium sp. Lineage (GTDB taxonomy): Bacteria > Gemmatimonadota > Gemmatimonadetes > Longimicrobiales > Longimicrobiaceae > Longimicrobium. The sequence continues at coordinate 1,201 of DASSJS010000048.1, read as the reverse complement.
ACCTCGGGCGGAAGCGGCGCGACGGCGGGCTGCGCGGCCTGCGCGCGGGCGGACGAAGCACCGAAGGCGGCCAGCGCGGCCGCCAGGAGAACGGACGGACGTCGATTCATCAAGCTGCTCCCAGGAGGGTTCAAGAAAGCGGGCCGGGGATGCCTTCCCCGGCCCGCCGGACCTACCGTTGCGAGGGCCGTACCCTGGGCGACCCCGAGGGCGCCGACCGGGTGCTTCCGCCGCCGCCGTTGTCACGCGAGGGCGGTGGCGACTCGCGCCTGGGCTCGGCCGTGCGCGGCGGCGGCGACTCGCGCCGCGGCGGCGCCGACTCGCGCACCCGCGTTTCGCCGCCCCCGTCCGACCGGGGGCGCTCGCGCGACGACGGCTCGGACCGCGGCTCCGAGCGTGGCTCGTAGCGCGGAGACACGCGCACCGGCTCGGTCTCGGGCGGGCGGCGCTGCAGCGTGGGGCGCGTGCGCGAGGGCTGCGTGGCGCGCGGCTCCTGCTGGTCGTCGCCGCTGCCGCCGCCGCCGTAGCGCGAGGTGCCGGTGCGCGCCGGGGGCGGCTCGTTGCCGCGCCGGAGCGGCCGCTGGTTGGGCGACGCGCCGATGCGCGAGCCGTACGGCGACTCCTTGTACCCGTGCTGCGGCTCGCGGCGGCGGGCCGAGTAGGCGTAGTAGTCGTTGGCGTACCAGCGGCGCCAGTAGTAGGCGCGGTCACCGCGGTAGTAGCGGGTATCGTAATAGTACGGCACCTGCACCAGCAACACCCGCACGCGGTCGCAACTGTCGTAATACGGGCTGCGGCTGCCGTACCACGGGCCGTAGCTGTCGTAGCAGGCGTAGCGCGGGTAGCGGTAGCGGCTGCTCCCCACGTGGTAGCTGTAGTAGTCGAGCGAGCCGTACCCCTCGTCGTAGCCGGGCACGATGTCGCGGGCGAAGCGCTCCATGGCGTGGAAGGGGTCGCCCACCACGTTCAGGTCGCGGCTCCACCCGCTGGTGCGGCGGTAGTAGAAGTCGCGCACGTTGCGCAGGTCCAGCGGCTCGTCGCTGGTCACGGCCACCACGTAGCCGATGCCGTAGCCGTAGCCCAGCCGCACGTAGCGGCTGCCGCCGCGGGTGGACAGGGCGTACGCCTGCCCGCCGCGCAGGTAGCCGTCGTCGTCGGGGTCGCGCGGCCACAGGAACTCCACGTCGCCGTCGGGCGAGAT
>DASSJS010000047.1:0-4617 GCA_035691085.1 Longimicrobium sp. | reverse complement strand
CTTTCGCAACGGGTGAATGGACGAGAAGCCCAGTCACTCGCTGCGAACAACAGCCCATCGTCACCACGCAACTCGGCGGCACCCGCTCGAAAGCTGGTGCCGCCGGTCAAAGCTACCGCGAAGCGGTTTCGTTCAACTTGTTGTTCAGTGGACCGAATTCCGGCCAACGCGCAGGGATGGAGCACATAGCCGAATCCGCTCCTATCCAGATAATATTCCGCCACCCGAAACGTCAAGCGCAGTAAATCTCGCGCGCGCAATCGGATACGTCCCTCGCTCCCGCGGCACCTCGGCGATATGTACGCGCGGTGGCGGGATAGCGCCCTGCTCCGTGCGTTATCCGGAACCAACAACGTGCGCCGGAACCTCAGCCGACGTTGCTCCAAGCAAAGCTCCCGGATCCGGTCCGGCAAACCGCCGCCTGGAGCCCTTCGCGCACGGGGCGGGCGTACACGGCGTTGCGCCGTCTAGTGGTACCCCACCCCCGGATACAGGAGATTGGCCGCGCCGAGGAAGATCGGGTCGAAGACGACATCGAAGATCTGCCAGGCGATCAGCATCCCGATCCAGGCGACTCCTGGAGTGGCGATCAGGAAGTCCTGGTACGTTTCGCTGGCGCGGGGGCTCAGGAAGAGCGGGATCGCTCCGCTCCCGTCCAGCGGTGGAAGCGGCAGCAGGTTGAAGGCGAAGAGCAGGAGGTTGAGCGAGAAGAAGATGCTCAGGAGAATGGCGATGGCCTTCGGCAACCCCGGTTCCGCGCCGGCGAGGTAGCCGAAGTGGATGGACTCGGGCGGGTAGAAGGCTGCCACGAAGGTGCCGAGCCGGATGAGCAGCCCCGAGAGCACCACGAGCAGGAGGTTGGCCGCGGGGCCGGCGAGCGCCATCCGTGCCGCGCGCTTCGGGTGGCGGCGAGCCCATGCCGGATCGTAGGGCGCGCTCGCGAAGCCGAAGGGCCATCCCGAGATCAGAACGGAAATGATCGGGAGGATGACCATCCCGAACGGCTCGCGGCGAATGTGGGGGAGGGGATCCAGCGTGACCTGGCCGCCCTGGTAGGCCGTGAGATCACCACCCCGCTTGGCGGCCCACGCGTGCGCGGCCTCGTGGAGCGTGGTTGAGAAGAGAAAGACGATGTAGTAGGTCAATCCCTCGGCGAGGTTCGGCATCGGGGTGGTTCAGGAGTGGCGAGACTGAATGTTTGCTGGCCAGCAACAGTAGTGGGGGCGCAGCGACGCTGCAATCTGAATCGCTCAGCCCGCGCGAGCCGCGGCGTCGAGCACCGCGTCCACCATCACGTCCACGTCGGCCTCGGTCGCGCGGTGGTTGATGATGCAGGCGCGCAGCCAGAACACGCCGCGCACCACCGTGCCGGTGAGGAACGCGCGCCCGCCGAGCTGCACGCCCGTCAGCACGCCGCGGTTCAGCGCGTCCAGCGCCGCCTCGTTTCCGCGCAGGCTTGGCGGGGCCAGGCGGAAGCAGACGACGGAGAGGCCGCGCGGCTCGATCAGCTCCATCTCCGCCTCGGCCTCGACGCGGGCGGCCAGGTGGCTGGCCAGCGACAGGTCGTGCTCGATCATCCGGCGGTAGCCGTCCAGTCCGTGGTGCTTCAGCGCCATCCATGCCTTCAGCGCGCGGAAGCCGCGGGTCTGCTGCACGCCGAACTCGCTGAACCACGGCGGCCCCTGCGCGCCCTCCTCGCCGCCGTCCACGCGCAGGTACGGCGGGACCAGGCTGAAGGCGTCGCGCATGGACGCCGCGTCGCGGACCAGCACGAAACCGGCTTCCACCGGCACGTACATCCACTTGTGAAGGTCCAGCGCCACGCTGTCCGCCCGCGCCAGCGGCGCCAGGATCTCGCGATAGCGGCTGGTGAGGATGGCGGGCCCGCCGTACGCCGCGTCCACGTGCATCCACACCCCGTGCCGCGCGCACACGTCGGCGATGGCGTCCAGCGGGTCGATGGCGCCGGTGTTCACCGTGCCCGCGGTCGCGACCACGGCCATCGGGATCCGCCCCCCGTCGGCATCTTCCGCGATCATCGCCTCCAGCGCGGCGGCGTCCATGCGGAGCGCACCATCCATCGGCACGGGGCGGATGGCGGCGCTGCCCAGGCCCAGGATCTCGCACGCCTTTTGGTTGCACCCGTGCGCCTCGGCGGCGGCGTAGACCAGCAGCGGGGCGGGGAAGCCGCGCACGCCGTCGCGCCGCAGGTCCCACCCCGCCTTCCGCGCGGCCACGTGGCGCGCCACCGCCAGCCCGGTGAGCGCGCCGGCCGATCCGCCGCTCACGAACATCCCCATCGCCTCGCGCGGAAAGCCGAGCATCTCCTTGAGCCAGCCCGCCACCTGGTGCTCCAGGTGCACCGCCGCGTGGTTTCCGCCCGCCACGCTGGGGTTCATCGCCGCCGCCAGCGCCTCGGCGAAGATGGCGACGGGCGCGGGCGGCGAGTTCACCCACCCGTACCAGTGGGGATGCCCGTTGCCGAACGGGTAGGCGGCGATGGTGCGCTCGAACTCATCCAGCAGCGCGTCCACCGGCGCGGCGTCGCGTGGAGCGGGCGTGTCGCGCATCGCCTGGACGGCATCACGCGGCAGCGGCTGGAACACGGGCCCGTCCGGGAGCGCGGCCAGGTACGCCGCCACCATCTCGGCCACGCGGTGCCCCATGCGCCGCACGTCGTCCGCCGTCCACCCCGCGCCCACGTCCGCGGGCTCGGGAGATGAATCGATCGAGGTCATCGCTGGAAGTATCCGGTGAGCGGGTTCGTCGCGTGGATTTGAAGGATATGATGCGGGGATGCCCGCGCAATCGCCTTGGAGCGCCCGGATGCCGAATGGAATCCGGGACAGCCGTCCGGGACCGGTGCCGCGCGCCTCCATCCCGGCCGCTCGAACGCCGGTAGCCCGCGAAGGCGGGCTTCGTGTCGAAGTTGCGGCGGATTCATCCGCCCGGCGCGACGTCCCGGCGCCCACCCATCCGTCCCATCTCCGCGTCATCCATTGACATAAGCCGCATCGAGCGCGAACATTACGCACCGCCCCCACAACACCCTGACACGCACATTCCCGCACCGACACACCCGGAGGTCCGCTTGCGCTCCTGGCACATCCGTACGCTTACGCTCGCATCGGCGCTGATGCTGGCCGCAGCCGCGAGCACCGGCGGGCTGCACGCGCAGCGCAGCACGCCCGCGCCGGCGCTGCGCCCGTCCACGTCGCCCTCGGAGGTGGTCGAGCGCTTCATGCAGCTCGCGTCGGCCAAGAACTACGGGCAGATGGGCTACGCGTTCGGCACCCGCGAGGGCGCCATCCTCAGCCGCGAGCCGCAGCCCTCGGTGGAGCGGCGCATGTACGCCATCGCGCAGATCCTGCAGAACGACCGGTACGTGATCCGCGACCAGAGCCCCATCCCCGGCCGCAACGAGACTGATGCCGTGCAGCTCACGGTGCAGGTCACGCAGGGCGGCCAGGCGAAGAGCGTTCCCTTCGTTGCCGTGCGCACCACGCACGGCAACTGGCTGGTGGAGCAGATCGATCTGGAGCGGTTGACCAGGAGCTTCTGAGTGCTGAGTGCTGAGTGCTGAGTGCTGAGTGCTGAGTGCTGAGTGCTGAGTGCGGCACCACGGCGATGGCGGGAAGACGATCGGGCGCGGCCTCAGGGATGAGGCCGCGCCCGAATTGCATTTCGTCGCTTCGCGAGATGGGTGGTTCCGCCGGTCGTTGATCGCTGGCGCGAGGCCGCCGGTCCGAGGGGTGGGAACCGAGCGTCAGCCTGCGTCTTCGAACGTGCGCTTCCGAACCTCAAGGATCAGGTGATACCGAGCCGGCGGCCTGACAGTGGTCATACTCAATCCCGGTATCTTGCCACGCGGTATACAGGCGCGGTTCGAATGCTCGGTTCCGAGCCCCGCCTATAGATCCTTCGGCCTGCAAGTTGATACAGCGTTGCCAGTTATGCCGTGGCCGGCCTGAAGAGAAGGTCCGTTGCCAGCCTCGCTCACCGGCGGCTGAAGCCGCAGCAACAACTACGAGAAGCCTCGCAAACTGCGCGAGGCTCCACCAGCGTGGACCTCGTGCGACCACTTTTATCTCCCGGTGTGGCGCGCAGCGCGGTGGGAGACTCAGGATGTCATCGTCCAGTTTTTCATCGTGGCACAAAGCTTCAGGTGGCCGGGCGCAGGGCCGCCAGCCGCGCGCGAGCGTAGCCGGCGCCGTCGCGCGCCTCGGGGTCGGCGCCTGACCAGGTGCGGAGGTAGCGGGCGTACTCGGCGGCGGCGGCGCCCGGGCGGCCCGTGCGCTCCAGCACGCGGGCGCGGCCCAGGCGCGCCGCGGTGGGGAACACCAGGCCGCGGCTGATGTCCTCGGCCAGGCTGCCGTACCAGAGGAGCGCGTCGGCATCGCGCCCCGCCGTGTCCAGCAGCTCCGCTCGAAGGTAGCGCTCGGCCACGGTGCTGTACGAATCGTCCTTCATGAAGAAGGTGGCCACCGGCGGGGGCCACCCGCGCTCCACCTCGGCCAGCGCCCGGGCCGTATGGCCGGCGGCGCGCAGCTGGCGGGCGCGGAGCTGGTGGCGCAGGTGCGCGGTGAACACGGCCGCGGCGGCGCCGGTGTCACCCGG
>DASSJS010000046.1:0-10020 GCA_035691085.1 Longimicrobium sp. | reverse complement strand
AGGTCGCCGCGCGGATGGGGCCCGCGCGCGCGCCACGCCAGCACGCCGGCCAGCAGCGCCAGGAACGCGATCTCGTACAGCTGCGTGGGATGCCTTCGCACCCCGTCGCCAAAGTCGATCCCCCACGGCAGCGACGTGGCCGTGCCGTAGGTGTCGTCCGCCAGCCCGGTCAGAAAGCACCCCACCCGCCCCAGCGCGATGCCCACGATCAGCGGAAAGACGTACAGGTCCCCCGTGGCCGTCCGCTCGCCGATGCGCCACTTGACCAGCTCGGTGGCCGCCAGCCCGCCCAGCAGCCCGCCCACGATCGTCTTCCCCGCCAGCAGCAGCCGCACGTCCAGCAACCCCGCGAGCGTGGCGGGTGGCGAAAACGCGATGGCCAGCAGCTTGGACCCCAGCGCCGCTCCCACGATGGCCGCGGCCAGCACCACCAGCCGCCGCTCGGACGCGAGCGGATCACCCGCGCGCCGCCGCTGGCGCAGGTACAGCCGGAAGCCCAGGAACGCTCCCAGCATCTCCATCGGCTGGTGTGGCGCGATGGCCAGCGGGCCCAGGTGCAGAAGAACGGGAAAGTGCACGCGGAATGGGGTGGGCTGCGAAAGTCGTGAAGGTGCTGCCGGAGAGGCAGGGAGAATGTCCAGTCAGACGGCCCGGCGTTGCCGCACCTTCCCGTTGTGTTCGGTGATGTCGTGAATACCAGCCGCGAGCAGGTGATCCTCGCGCGAGCGGAGAGCATACCACTCGGTCAGCTCTCGCACGAGCTGTCCCAGACGCTCATCGGTGAGCGGCTGGAAATCACGTGATGTGTTCAGCGTGCAAAACGCCTTGCCGCCCTGCACCCGCGGCTCCACGATCCACCGGAAGTCCCCCATGGGCTCGTCGGACGGATCTTCCGCCGGGAACGAAAGCATGCAGATGGGCAGTGTCGCCTCCGAAAACAATTGCTGCTCGCGGTCGACAGCCTCGGGGGCGACCCACGCCGGTTCGGCCGCGGTCAGGCGCGTCTGGAGCACGACGCCGCAGTGCCGGAACCGTGATTTGCTGCCGCCTGCCGTAATGAGCAGGTCCAGCCCGGGTATTCCCGGCATCTTCGAGACATGGACGTCGGCCCTGCGTGTGAGCCGCAGGATCGCATACGCCTGCGCGCGAGTTTCCACGTACCATGGCTCCGCGAAGGGCATTGCTGCTCACCTCGTGCGAGGGTCCCGGAATACGGACGTGAACGGCATCTCGACCGCGCGCCGCTCCCAGTAGCCCACCACCTCGTTCCAGAGCCGTTCCCGGTTCTCCACATCGAGCGGGAACGTTCTGGGCACGCTTCGGATTGGGCCACGATACCCGTTCACCGAAAGAATATAGCCGCTCTCGGTCACATCATCTATTCCAAAAATATAGGTCGGCGCGGGAAGGGCACGCAGGCGCAGCCACATGTCGTCGCTGATCGTGACAGGGATCGCGCCGCCGTTCGCGTTTTCGCTGCATTTGACCTGCGCGAAGAAGAAGGCGTCGGGGTCGGGCCGGCCAACGGCTTCAACGAGGTAATCCACCGTGGGCCATTTGCCTCCCAGATGCGCGGGACGGAACAGCGGCCGTCCGGCACCATCCTTCTTGCAGATGTTGAGCTGGAACCACGATTCACCGCGCAAAGCCAGCATTTCACGGCTGTCTGCATCCATGGATGGCGGGCAGAGTGCATTGCGATTGTATGCGGCGTCGGAAGCGTGGATCAGAGTACACGCCGGATCAATCAACCCGCAAGCCACTGTCCATTTACGGCCAGCGGTGGCACACCGGTGGTTCGCGGCCTTCCCCACCCCGCTCTCATTGTGCTTCCAAACCTTTATCGCACCGCAACTTACCCAAAACGCTCGCGCCGCTCCCTTTCGGGCTCCCGCAACACACGCCGGTGTTGGCGCTCAGCCTCGCGCGGTTTGCGTGGCTGAGCGCCGTCCCACCTGTGGCTTGCGCCGCCGTTGTCGATGCAGCGAACCGCATGAAAAAGCGCCGCCGAGTAAGCCGGCGACGCTTCAATCTCTGAACCTCAGACGATCTCCGGCCAAGAGTCGGCGCACTCCGACCGAAGCGCGCGGAGTTCGTCAACGCCGCGTGAGAAATCCGCGGCGATGATCGAGGCCGGCGCTCTCCTCCCACCGCGCGGTGTGCGTCTCAGGCCGGCGGGGTGCGCGCGGAGATCAGCGTGTCGAAGCCGCTTTCCTCGGCGATCTCGACCACGTACCGGTCGTCCGCCGGCTTGCGCAGCCAAGGGAAGAAGAGGACCGGGACGGGCGCCAGCAGCTCGCGCAGCGTTTCCAGGTTGGTGCTCTCGGCGATGCCGGGCGGATCGGGATCCTGCGTGTTCAGCACCACGCCGCGCACGCGCAGCCCCGCGTCGTGCGCGGCGCGGACGGTGAGCAGGGTGTGGTTGATGGCGCCGAGCTTGTTCCCCGCCACCACCACCAGGTCCAGGTCCCACTGCACGAACAGCCCGTCGTACGCCACTTCGCGGGTGAGCGGCACCAGCAGCCCGCCGGCGCCCTCCACCAGCACCGCGTCGCGCCCCTGGCACAGCTCGCGGAAGGCGGCATCCAGCGCGTCCAGGTCCACGCTGGTGCCGCCGCGCGCGCTGGCCACCCACGGCGCCAGCGGCTCCTTCAGCAGCAGCGGCCGCACGCGCTCGATGGGGTCTTCGCCGCCGGCGGCCTCGCGCAGGCGGGCGGCGTCGCTGCGGGGGTCGCCGGGGCTCACGCCCGTCTCCACGGGCTTCATCGCCGCCACGCGCATCCCGCGCGCGCGCATCAGCCGCAGCAGAACGGTGGAAACCAGCGTCTTTCCCACCCCCGTGTCCGTACCCGTGATACCCAAGCGGATCATCGCGCCTCCAGGAATCGGCCGATCACGTTGTACACGTTGTCTACCTCACCCGGTGTGACGCAATAGGGGGGCATCAGGTACACGGTGCTCCCCAGCGGCCGCAGCAGCACGCCCTCGCTCCGCGCGAACGCCTCCAGCTCGCGCCCGACGGGGCTCAGGTACCCCGCCGCCTCGTCCATCTCGAACGCGGCGATGGTGCCGAGCACGCGCGTTCGGCTCACGCGTGGATGGCCGGCCAGGCGGGCCAGCCCGCTGCGATGCGCCGCCTCGATCTCCGCGCGGCGGCGTGTGCATCCATCGTCCACCAGCAGCCGCAGCGATGCGCGGGCGGCGGCGCAGGCCAGCGGGTTGCCGGTGAACGAATGGCCGTGAAAGAAGGTGCGGCGCCGGTCCTGGCTCACGAACGCCTGGAAGATCTCCTCCCGCACCACCGTCACCCCCAGCGGCATGAACCCGCCGGTCACCCCCTTCGACAGGCAGACCACGTCCGGCTTCACCTCGGCCCGCTGGCAGGCGAAAAGCGGACCGGTGCGCCCGAACCCGGTGGCCACCTCGTCGGCGATCAGCAGCACGCCCGCTTCCTCCGTGCGGCGGCGGATGGCGCGGAGCGTGTCCTCGCTCCACACCCGCATCCCGCCCGCCGCCAGCAGCAGCGGCTCCACGATCACCGCCGCCAGCTCACCGCCGCGCTCTTCCAGCAGCCGGTCCAGCGCGGCGATCGTGTCGCCCTCCGTGGGGTCCGGCAGCCGCGCCACCTCGAACAGCTTCCGGTCGAAAGCGGCGGTGAAGACGCTCCGCGCGCTGGCGCTCATCGCGCCGAAGGTGTCGCCGTGATAGGCGTTCTCCAGCGCGGCGATCAGCGGGCGCTCCTCGCCGCGCATCTGCCAGTACTGCAGCGCCATCTTCACCGCCACCTCCACCGCCGTCGACCCGTCGTCGGAATAGAAGACGCGGGTCAGCCCCTCCGGCAGCACCCCCGCCAGCTCGGCGGCCAGGCGTGCGGCGGGCTCGTGCGTGAACCCGGCGAAGATCACCTGCTCCAGCGTGCGCGCCTGCTCCGCCACCGCCTGGGCGATCCGGGGCTGCGCGTGGCCATGCAGCGTGACCCACCACGACGAGATGGCGTCCAGCAGCCGCCGCCCTCCCGCATCCACCAGGTACGCGCCCTCGCCGCGGACGATGGGCGTGAACGCGTGAACGATGCCGTGCTGCGTGTACGGATGCCAGACGTGCGCGGCATCGAGCGCCAACCAGTCAGAACCCATCACCTGCAACGTCTGGGGGATCGAAAATCATTACAGCTCCGCCGCGGGATCGGTGCCGTCCGGCCAACAGGCCATCCGCGTCACGTGCAGCTCTCGGGGGCGGATGAATCCGCCGCTACGACCCCTGCGAAGTCCGCCTGCGCGGACTATCGGCGGCCGCGCAGCCGACACTTCCGCGCGCGGCACGAGCTTCTGGAGGGTCATCGCGGCGGCAGAACCTCCGCGAGCGCACCGAGCAGCGCGTCGATCTGCTCCTCGGTGTGCGCGGCGGAGAGCGTCAGGCGCAGGCGCGACGTTCCCGCGGGCACCGTGGGCGGGCGGACGGCGCCGGCCAGGAAACCGCGCTCCCGGAGAAGCTGTCCCGCGCGCATCGTCTCGTCCGCGCCGCCGATCACCACGGGGACGATGTGGCCGTCCGGCTCGCCGCGAGCGGGACGGCCCAGCGCCGCCAGCCTGTCGCGCAGCCGCCGCGCGTTGGCCCGCAGCCGTTCGCGCCGCCACGGCTCCGCGGACGCGATCCGCAAGGCCTCCAGCGTGGCGGCGGCGAGCGCGGGCGGCGGTGCGGTGGTGAAGACGAAGGGCCGCGCGCGGTTCATCAGCCACTCGCAGAGCGCGGCGGACCCGGCGACGAACGCGCCCGCGGTGCCGAGCGCCTTCCCCAGCGTCCCCATCACCACGTCCACCCGCCCCTCCACGCCCCAGCGCTCCAGCGAGCCACGGCCGGTGGCGCCCAGCACGCCGGTGCCGTGCGCGTCATCCACGTACGTCCACGCGCCGTGCCGCCGCGCTACGTCCACCAGCGCGTCGAGCGGAAAGAGGCCGCCGTCCATCGAAAACACCGCGTCCACCACGATCAGCCGGCGGCGGTAGCGGCGCGCGTCCGCGCGCAGCATCGCCTCCAGCGCGCCCACGTCCGCGTGGCGGAACACGCGGATCTCGGCGCGAGAGAGCCGGCACCCGTCGATCAGCGACGCATGGTTCAGCTCGTCGGAGTAGACGGCGTCTCCCCGGCCCACCAGCGCCGGGATGGCACCCGTGTTCGCCGCGTAGCCCGAGGGAAAGAGGAGCGCGGCCGGCGTGCGCTTGAGCCGCGCCAGCCCGTCCTCCAGCGCCTGGTGCAGGGGATGATTTCCGGAGATCAGGCGCGCCGCGCCGGCGCCGGTCCCCGCGTCCGCCAGCGCGCGCGCCGCGGCCTGCGCCACGCGTGGGTCCGCCGCGAGCCCCAGGTAGTCGTTCGACGAGAAGTCCGCCGCCGCCCGCCCATCCACCCCCACCGAAGCGCCGCGGCGATCCTCCACGCGCGCAAGGCGGCGGCGCAAGCCGCTCCGCTCCAGCGCGCGCAGCTCGGCTGCCAGCACCGCCTCCAACGACGGTGGCTCCGGGTGCGCACTGGCCGGCGCGCCCGGAGCCACGGTCTGCATCCCTCCCGTCAACGCGCGCCCTCGGGAGTGTTCACCGGGCGGGCCAGGCAGCGCGCGTCCGCCAGCGGGGGAAGCGCCGGAGCGCGGCCGGGGTCGGGCCGCGGTGCAACGCGGGGCACGTTTTCGTCGCCGGTCAGGACCGCGGGGACGCGTGCGTGGCGCCGCCCCAGCAACCCCCGCAACCCGCCCCACACGCCGCCGAACACCGCCCCCTGCGCCGTCGCGTCGCCCGGCGACGACGAGGGCGCGCAGTCTGGCCGCCGGTACGCCAGCTCGGCGCCGTACGCCGCTCCAGCCGCGGCACCCTCCAGCACCCCGGCGAGCACGGCCTGGGCCGAGTTGTCGCCCGGCGGCACCACCAGCACCACCGGCGGCACCGGGAGCGTGTCGCGGCCCGGCAGTGGCATGGGCGCCGGAACCCGCTGCCCAGCCGCGGCAACGGGGATCGCCGCGAGAGCGACCGCGATAATCACACGAGTCATTCGCCACCTCCTTTCGCTTGAAACATGCGCCCATCTTCACCCACATGGCAAGCAGAACGTGCTCGCCCTGAAAGGAGTGACAAACACGTGGGGTTAAACGATGCGCGGCAGGGCTTGAAAAGGAAGAGTGGGGTTATTATAGTTTCTATAGAGACCATGGAAATACCAGGGAGGTGCGCAATGGTCGGCAAGACGATTTCGGCGTATACCGACGCGGAAACGGCCAGCATGGTGGAACACATCGCGCGCATGGAGCAGCGCAAGCCCGCGCAGATCGCGGCGGCGGCACTCGCCTTCTACGTGCGGCTGCCGGCCGAGGCCCAGGCCGCGCTGCGCCGCCTCGAGGCCATCGGCGCTCCCGAAGACCTGAACCTGATGCGGCGCGAGGTCACGCGCGCCATCAGCAACGCGTCGTACCACGCGGCGGTGCGCCAGTCGGCACCGCACGTGCGCGAGCTGTACGGCGACGCGCTTCAGTCCGAGGACGAGATCCTCCAGGAGGCGGTGCGGCTCACCGCCACGCAGCGGTCGCCAGGGCTGCTGCGCGTGGCGGAGCCGCGGCCTCCCTTCGGCGCTCCGGCGCAGGATCCCGGCGGTGAGCCCGGCCAGCCGTGAGCCCGGACATCAGCCCGCAGCCGTTTCGGATCTGCCTGGACCTGAACGTGTTCGTGGCCTCGCTGCTCAGCGACGCGCGCGGGCACGCGGGAAGCGCCACGCAGTTCCTGGTGGGCGAGGTGAAGCGTGGGGCCACGGCGTTCGGCCCCACGCAGCTCGTTGTATCGTGGGGGATGCTCAACCGGCTCGCGCTGGTGCTGGAGCGGGTGGGGTTCACCCGCGCTGCGGTGGAAACCATCACGGCCGAGATCGCGCTGAACGCGCAGACCGGCCCGGCCGAGCTTTCACCGCTGCTGGTGCTGGGCGGCACGGGGCTCACGCCGATCCGTGACGTGGAAGACCAGCACGTGCTCGAGACCGCCTTCATCGGGCGCGCCCGGCTGCTGGTGACCGCCAACTTCGACGACTTCCTCTTCTACGGCACCACGCTGGTGGAACCCCGGCGCATCGCCGTAAACCGAAGGGCGGGGCACGAGGTGGTGATCGCCCATCCGTACGTGGCGGCGGAGTGGCTCCGCACGGGGGAGATGCGGCTGGGGTGACCGTACGGAACGCACTGAATGCGAAGAGGCGGTGGGAACGTGTCCCGCCGCCTCTTCCGTATTTACCCATCGACACCGGTCGACATGGATCGATCAGCATCCGCCGGCCGTGCCGAGACCCGGCCTCACTGCCGCTCCACCACCACGTCGATGCGGCGGTTGCGGGCGCGGTTGGCGGGGGAATCGTTCGGCGCCAGGGGGCGCGTTTCGCCGTAGCCCTGCGCCTGCAGACGGGCGGCGGGGACGCCGTGCTGCGTGAGCCACTCCACCACGCTCCGCGCCCGCGCCTCGGACAGGCGCTGGTTGTCGGCGTCGGCGCCCACGTCGTCGGTGTGGCCCTCCACGGTGATCCGGGCGGTGGGGTAGGGGTCGAGCATCGACGACTTCAGCTCTTCGAGCGCCGCCACCGCCTGGGGCTTCAGCACCGAGCTGTTGGTGTCGAACAGCACGCTTCCGCCCAGCTGCGCCACCATCCGGTTCCCCTCCTGCCGCACCGTGGCCGCGCCGTACCGGGCGAAGTCCAGCGGCTGGTAGTCCCCTTCACCCTCGGCCATCTCCAGCACCAGCGACACCTCGTAGCGCGGCCCCTGGAAGTACTGCACCTCCACCGCGTGCACCCCCTCGGCCAGCTGGGCCGTGCCCTCCGCCGCCTGGTCCCCGTGCACGCCGTCGTTGTCGATCACCTCCTGTCCGTCCACCAGCAGCCGCGAGCCGTCGTCGGAGGTGAGGCGGAAGCGGTACGCACCGGAGCGCGGGAGCACGATGGCGCCGCGGTAGCGGAGCGCGAACCACTCGTAACGGTCGGTCACCCCCGGAAAGCCGGCCTCGAAGCTCTGGTTGGGGATGTTCAGCACCGTGGTGGAGATGGTGCCCCGCGCCTGGAGCCGCGAGAAGTCGGGGAGCCGCTCGGTGCCCTCGGGGATGAAGTAGACCTGCCCCTTGAGCGCGAACGGCGTGTTTCCCGACGTCCCGAAGGTGCGCCCGCTCTGGGCGGGGAGGGCCGCGGAAAGGACCAGGGGCGCGCAGAGGGCGGCAGCCAGGAGGGTGCGGTGTTCCATGGGCGGATATCGGGGGCGATGGAGATAAACGGATGGGTGGGACAACCGCTCAGTGTGCATGGCCGGCGGGCGGCGGGCAAGGGCGGCGTGCGCTCGGGACCGATCTCCATACGCACAAAGCGACACTTTTGCGCCACCCAGAACCCGGTTTCCAGCGACCGGTGCCCGGTGCACCTCCCCTGCCCTTCCGCGCACCCGAGGGACGGATGGGAGCGGACTTAGGTGTGAATCACAGGGGGGTGAGGCACGATCTTAGGTCGCGCTGGTTGCGCTGGATGGCCGTTCCAAGTACGATCCGAATGCGCCAGCGCTACGCACCCACCCTGCGCACTTTGGCTTGAGGGGGTGCATAATACTATGGCGCGGCAGGAGGTTGCGGCTTATCATTCCGTACGATTTCCTTCCCTTTCATCCGGGGCCTTGCCCACTAACGTCTTTTGCACTCCGGAGTGACATGCGACCGAAACGCCTTTCCCCCCCGGTACGCCGCACCGCGCGACGCTGGCGGACTCCGCCCGCAATCACCCACGGGGCCGAAGCCTATGAGGGGCTCGCCATCCTGGAGGAGGTGAAGGGACAGCTGGGGTTCCTCCTCTGGCAGGTGGGGCGCGACGTGGCGCTGTGGGCGTCGTTCGAGCCCGAGCAGCGCGGCAACCTGTTCGAGCCCGGCTCCGAGGCGGCGCTGCACGCGCTGCTGCGCAGCACGGGGGTGGAAGTGCAGCTCGAGTCGCCGTTGATGACGCTGGTGCGGATGGTGGGGAGCCCCGAGACGGCGCGCGCCGAGGCGGTGGAGCTGGCCTGCCAGTACATCGCGTTCTGGGCCGACGGGCACGGGTACGGCGGCACGGCCGTGTCGTTCGCGCAGGCGGCGGCCATGGCGGTGCCGTACGACGCCGGCGCCGCCTACGCGGTGGGGCGGCTGGCGCGGCGGCGCGCCGAGCACTCTCGCGCCGAGACATGGTACCGCCGCTCCATCGCGCTGGCGCGGCAGAGCGGTGACTGGAGCAGCTACGCGCTGGCCTTCTCGGGGCTGGGCAACCTGTACATGCAGCGGGGGAACGTGCCTTCGGCGCGGCGCTTTCACCTGCGCGCGCTGAAGGCCGCGCGGCGGCACTCGCTGCGCTCCATCCAGGGCTCGGCGCAGCACGACCTGTTCGTGATCGCCGCGGGGCACAACCACCTCGACGAGGCCGAGCGCTACGCCCGGAGTGCCTTCGAGAGCTATGGGCTCGACCACCCGCGCCTTCCCGCGCTGGCCCACGACATCGCCTACTTCTGGCTGGAGCGCGGGCACTTCGCCCCGGCGCTCACCGTGTTCGAGGCGCTGGACCCGCACATGGCGCGGCACGAAGACCGGCTGGTGGCGCTGGCCAACATCGTGCGTGCCGCGGCCGGCGCGGGCGAGCGGCGCCAGTTCGACCAGAAGTTCGACGAGGTGTGGGACGCGCTGGACCGCGACGACTCGACGGCGAAGGCCGCCGAGGTGCTGCTGGAGCTGGCCCGCGGCGCGGCGCAGCTGGGCGAGACCGAACGTGCCGAGCGCGCCGCCGAGCGTGCCGTGCGCACCGCCCGCGCGCGTGGCGAGAGCAAGGAGCTGCTCACCGCCGAGTCGGTGCTCGACTCGGTGCGGCGCACCCGCGGCGCACGCGGCCGCGCGGCCGAGGCGCCGCATCCGCCGGCCCCCGAAGAGACCGAGATGTTCGCGACGGACCTGGTCCGTTCGCTCAACGCGTCGCTGGTCATCCGCTGACGCAGGCGGCGCGGCT
>DASSJS010000045.1:0-32526 GCA_035691085.1 Longimicrobium sp. | reverse complement strand
TGTGTGCCGTTGTAGCCGCGAGTTCACTCGCACACTTCCCCACCGATGAGCGCCGTTCCGTCGACCCATCACCGCACCCTCACAGCTCGCCATGGGCGGCCGTCACCTGGTCGAACAGGTCGGTCTGGGCGCGGCTGGGGGCGGTGCGGTCGCGCAGGCCGGCGGCGTCCAGGAGCGTGGGGGTGTGGTCGGCGGTGACCAGGAAGGGGAGCGCGCGGCGCATGGGGATCTTGAGCCGCGCGAGGTCCTCCGTCCGGATGCGGTGCCAGCGCCGCGCGGCGATGATGCGCTTCACGTTGCGCGCGCCCAGGCCGGGCACGCGCAGCAGCTCTTCCTGGCTGGCGCGGTTCACGTCCACCGGAAAGCGGTCGCGGTTGCGCAGCGCCCACGCCAGCTTGGGGTCCAGCGACGGGTCCAGGTTGGGCCGCTCGGCGGTGGTCAGCTCCGCCGCGCCGAAGCCGTAGTAGCGCATCAGCCAGTCGGCCTGGTACAGCCGGTGCTCGCGCACCAGCGGCGCAGGCTTCGACGGCAGGTGACCGGCGGAATGCGGGATGGGTGAGAAGGCGGAGTAGTAGACGCGCCGCAGCGCCGGGCCGGCGTACAGCTCGCTCGCGGTGTTGAGGATGGTGGCGTCGCTGGCGTCGGTGGCGCCCACGATCATCTGCGTGCTCTGGCCGGCGGGGGCGAACACGGGGAGCGCGGCGGCCGGGCGGCGCGCGGCGTCGTCCTTCGCCTCGGCGATGCGGCCGGCCATGCGGCCCATGGCGCCGGTGATCTGCACCAGCTTCTTCTCGGGGGCCAGCTGGTCCAGGTTCTCCTGCGTGGGGAGCTCCACGTTCAGGCTGAGCCGGTCGGCCCAGCGCCCCGCCTCGTCCAGCAGCTCGGGGCTGGCGTCGGGGATGGCCTTCAGGTGGATGTACCCCGCGAAGCCGTGGTCCTGGCGGAGCGTGCGCGCCACCTCCACCAGCTGCTCCATGGTATAGTCGGGATCGCGGATGATCCCCGAGCTCAGGAACAGCCCCTCGATGTAGTTGCGGCGGTAGAAGTCGAGCGTGAGCGTGACCACCTCGCCCACGGTGAAGCGCGCACGGCGCACGTCGCTGCTGCGCCGGTTGATGCAGTACGCGCAGTCGAACACGCAGACGTTGGTGAGCAGGATCTTGAGCAGCGACACGCACCGCCCGTCGGGCGTGTAGCTGTGGCAGATCCCCGTCCCCTCGGTGGACCCGATGCCTCCCGGCCCGGCGCGGCGCCCCTTGGCGCCGCTGCTGGCGCACGAGGCGTCGTACTTTGCGGCATCGGCCAGAATGGCGAGCTTGGCGGCGATCTCCACCGGGTGCATCCTGCTGCGGGTATGTCTCACCGAAGGAACGCCGAAATCTAAGCTTTGCACCACCTCCGGTCAATCGCCCAAAACGAAAGCGGCGCCACCACTTGCACAGTGGCGGTGCCGGATGATGTAGTCGACTCCTGCTTTCCAGTATGCGGAGTGAACTCGCGGCTACAAGGGCACGCAGCCCGCCTTCGCGGACTTCAACCGCAACGCGTCAGGCCGCGTCGTCCACGTCCACGAAGTTCAGCTGCTGCGGCCGCAACGCGCAGTGCTCGCCGCAGCCGAACTTGTAGCGGTTGCGCGCGAACCAGCGGTAGAAGCGGTTGAACAGCTCGCCGAAGAACGGAACCTTGAACGCCCACCCGAACACCCCGCCGAACGGGAGGATGTCGAGCAGCTTCTCGATGGCGTATCCGCCCTGCCACGTCTGGCCGCCAGGGCCGACCAGCTGCATCGCCTGGGCGTAGGCCTCGGAGGGGATCCAGGGGAAGCGGTCGAGCACGGTGGTGTTCTGGAACGGGATCACCTCGATCTCGCCGTGCCGGTCCCACTTGCGCAGCAGCTTCACCAAGCGGTTGCACACCTTGCACTGGCCATCATACACCACCGTGTACGGCCGCCCGGACCCGGCAACGTGCGACTCCTGCCCGCCAAAGACGAAGCGCACCACGGGGATGGTCATGCCGCCACCCCCGCGGGGCTCGGCGCGGCGCCCGGTACCTTCACCGTGTCGGTGATCTGCGGCGGATGGAGGAAGGTCTGCTTCACGGTGCACAGGTCCGCCACACGCTTGGCGGCGTTGAGACGATTCTCCGGGAGGCCGGGCCAATCGATCTCCACGTGCATCTCGCCCACGCGGTGCGGCTCTTCCACGAAGCTCCAGCCCACCTCCAGCGCGAGCCCGTCCGTCGGCAGCTTGGCGTTGGTGGCCCACGCGTGGAGGACCGAGAGGGTGCAGGTGGCCAGCGCGCTGGCCAGCATGTGGTACGGCGAATACGACATCTCGGCCGATTCGGCCTCGATGCTCATGGGGCCGGCGCCTCCGTCCAGCCGGATGCGCTCGTCCGAAAGCAGCGTGATCTTCAACCTTCCTCCCCGGTCAGGCGTGCTCCCCGTGCGGCGGCGGGCCGGCGTGCGTGTGCGTGCTGGCCGGCGGATCGCTGGCGGGGAACGATTCGTCGCTCGCCTCGTCCACGCCCGCGTCGGCGTGGCCGTGGGCGCTCTCGTGCCCGGCGGCGCCGGGCGTGGACGGCAGGTCGCCGTGCTCGCCCGCCGCCTTCTCCGCGTTGCCCGGCGTGGTGTGGGCCGGCATCGTTCCCCCTGGCGTAAGCGCTTGCCGCATCAGCCCTTGAGCAGCGACTCGCCCCCGTCGATCCACATCTCGGTACCGGTGATGTGGTCGGAGGCGTCGCTGAACAGGAACAGCACCAGACGTGCCACCTGCTCGGCCGTTCCGGGTCCGCGCGTCAGGGGTTGATGGGTCTCGGGGAACTCCACCGGCATCTTCACCTTTTCGAGATCGCGCTTCTCGGTGTTGTCGTCGATCTCGGTCTCGATCGCGCCCGGGCAGATGATGTTCACCCGCACCTTGGACGGGGCAAGCTCCAGCGCCAGCATCTTTCCCATCGCCACCTGGCCGGCCTTGGTGGTGGAGTAGGCCGTCGCGCCGGTGTTGCTGAAGATGCGCGTGCCGTTCACCGAGGCGGTGATCACCACCGCGCCGCCCTGCTTCTTGAGGTGCGGAA
Organism: Longimicrobium sp.; assembly: GCA_035691085.1. Taxonomy (GTDB): domain Bacteria; phylum Gemmatimonadota; class Gemmatimonadetes; order Longimicrobiales; family Longimicrobiaceae; genus Longimicrobium. The sequence continues at coordinate 29,448 of DASSJS010000045.1, read as the reverse complement.
CGGCGTACTTGATGGTGTAGAAGGTGCCGGAGAGGTTGATCCCGATGGTCTGCTGCCACTCCTCGGGCTTCAGCTCCTCGATGGGCGCCCACACGCCGTTCACGCCCGCGTTGGCGAACACGAAGTCGATGCGGCCGTAGGCTTCCACCAGCTGCTTGACCGCCGCCTCCATCTCCTCGGGCTTGCCGATGTCGGCGCAGAGGACGGTGCCCTCGCCGCCCTCCTTCTTCAGCTCGTCCACCAGCTTCTGCAGGTCTTCGGTGTGCCGCCCCAGCGCGCCGATCTTCGCGCCCTCCTTCGCCAGCAGCTTGGCCGCCGCCCGCCCGATCCCCTCGCCCGCTCCCGTGATCAGCGCCACCCGCCCCTCGAGCTGCATCCCTGACCTCCCCTGAGCCTGTGTTGCGGATCCTCCGTCCCACCGGAGGACGGCGGCTCAGAGAGATGCGTGCCAGCAGTGGCCGCACCAGCCCGCAGTGCGTACCTGAAGCGTCAGCCGCACGTGTCGGGAGGAGGAGCGACTCTCGGAGCCGCGTCTGCCCAACCTATTGAGTCAACGTGATTTGCACACATGTCGATACTCGCAGCCGCGCATAGTTCGGGTCTCAAGCCAGCGATCTTTATCGCAAATGCAAGGGAGGGAAGAGTCTCCAACATAAACATTGTGCACAGACGGGGGAGCAGGTAGTTTGCGCCCTCTCGGTTCGCCATAAAAAACGTTCCGTCTGGCGTGTCATGTCACAATTGACATAAGAGAGTGGGATGGGCGAGACTATGAAGCCGGTGATCTGGGTCCATGGGGAGGTGAAAAGTCCACCCTTTTCGCCAGACGCCCGGAAACGAACAGGGAATGCGCTTCTTGGGGTACAGAAGGGGGAGATGCCGACTTTTCCGCTCTCGCGGCCGATGCCGTCGATCGGTCGGAACTGCCACGAGTTGCGGATTCCGGACGCTCGAAAGACCTGGAGAGTGATTTACAGCATTCACGCCGAGGCGATCTACGTGCTGGAGGTGTTTCGGAAGACCACTCGCCAGACTCCGCAGCATGTGGTGGAAGGTTGCCGGGAACGTCTCCGCCGCATCGAACAGTCCGAATGGAGGGCAAAGCATGGATGAGAGGTTCCGGAAAGAGCTCGAGGCTGACGGTTGGCGAATCGGCACCGTCCAGGAGTTTCTGGGGCTCACCGACGCGGAGGCCGCCTACATTCACATCCGCCATGAGCTCGGCAGGGAGTTCCGCGCTCGTCGCGGGCAGGGCGGGATGACGCAGGCGGAGCTGGCCGAGCTCATCGGCTCCAGCCAGTCGCGCGTGGCGAAGATGGAGAAGGGCGATCCATCTGTTTCACTGGATCTGTTGATCCAGGGGCTCCTCAACATTGGCGCCACGGTGCAGGAGATCGGCGCGATCATCGCCGCCGCGGAGCCGCCGAAGCCGCTGAACCGGGCGAGCGAAACGGCCGACGGGAGCGCGGCGGCGGCGGACTGAGGTTTCAGTCGAACCAGTGCTCCACGTCCTTGAAGACCTTGGGGTCGGGGAGCCAGCGGGCGAGCTTCTCGATCTCCTCGGCCAGCGCCACGTCGCGCGCGGTGATGCCGGCGGCGTCGTGGGTGGTGAGCAGCACCTTCACGCTGGGGTAGCCCAGGAACAGGTCGGGGTGATGCCACGCCTTTTCGCCCAGGTAGGCGATGGCGTTGGCCAGCAGCATGGTGCGGCTCCACCCGCCCGTCTCATACGTGCGGGCCAGGTACGCGCCCTCCAGCCGCCACTCGGGAAGCCGCTGCTGGATGATCTCGGCCACCTTCTCGTCGTCGTTAGCGCTCGTGCTCGGCCATGGGATCCTCCGTCCAGGGGGATAGGTGTCACGACAGCGGGAAGTGCTCCACGCGCTCGTAGCGCGGCGGGCCGCCGCCCAGGTGGCTGCGGAACAACACGAAGCCGTCCACCGTCATCCGCCCGCCGAACGCGGGGGCGGCGTCGATGGCGCGGCGCAGGTCGGCGGGGGGATTGAGGCGGCTGAGCGTGAGGTGCGGCGAGTACGGCTTCCCCTCGGCCGCGAAGCCGGCGCGGACGGCGGCGGCTTCCACCTTCGCCGCGAGCGCGCGCAGCTCCGCACCCCCATCGCCCACGCCGATCCACAGCACCGTGGCGCGCGCGGGGCGGGGGAAGGCGCCCAGCCCCGCCAGCGACAGCTCGAACCGCGGCCCTCCGTCGATCCGCCGCAGCTCGTCCGTGCTCATCCGGAACCTTGCGGCGTCGGTGTCGCCCAGGAAGCGGAGGGTCAGGTGCCAGTTCGCGGGGACGACCGCGCGCCCCGGCATCCGCTCGCCGAACGTGGCGCGGAGATGGCCCTGCAGCCCGTCCCGCAGCTCCGGCGGGAACGGAATGCCGACGAACAACCGCCCTCCGCTGCTTCCACTCATCTCCCTGTCATCTCCATCCCATCCGATGCTGATCGACCATCCGGGCACGCTCCCCCAGAGAGGACCGCAAGCGGCGGGCGAGGATCGCGGCACCGGGACGTAGATGGGAGCCAATTCGTTGTGATTGCTTCCATTAGCGAAGGATGAGGGTGGCGCCGCCGGGTGCCGTGATCGGTTGACCCGGCTCGTGTCGTGCGTGATGATTGTCGCACAAGTTTCAGTGTGGGGAGTAGCCCGCCGGCGCTCGTGATGAACGAGGCCCGGTACCGCGCGATCGTCAAGACGAAGCGTTTGCACCGCTTCCGGGCGCGCGGGAGGTGATCGATACCTCGGCGAGACCACTACGCGCACGTTCAGTCGTGCCGTAGGGGTCTCGCCTTTTTGCGTGCCCCCCGCGGCCCCACCGCCGGCAGAGGAGGACGTAGTGGCAACCAGCATCTGGTTCTGGGTCGGGTTCAACGCGTTGGTGCTGTTGATCCTGGCGCTGGACCTGGGAGTGTTCCACCGCAAGGCGCACACGGTGAGCCTGCGCGAGGCGGCCGGCTGGAGCGCCGTATGGGTGGCCGTGGCGCTGCTCTTCAACGGCGTGATCTGGTGGTACGCGGGGCGGCAGCCGGCGCTGGAGTTCCTCACCGGCTACCTGGTGGAGAAGTCGCTGGCGGTGGACAACATCTTCGTGATCGCGCTGATCTTCTCGTACTTCGCGGTGCCGGAGAAGTACCAGCACCGGGTGCTGTTCTGGGGGATTTTGGGCGCGCTGGTGATGCGCGGCGGCTTCATCGCCGCGGGCTCGTACGCGCTGGAGCGGTGGCACTGGGTGATCTACCTGTTCGGCGGCATCCTGCTGCTCACGGGGATCAAGCTGGCCATCCGCAAGGACGAGGGCTTCGACCCGGCCGAGAACCCGGTGCTCAAGCTGGTGCGCCGCATCATCCCCGTGTCGGACGCCTACGACGGGCAGCGCTTCTTCACCCGCCAGAACGGCCGGCGGATGGCCACGCCGCTGCTGCTGGCGCTGGTGATGGTGGAGGTGACCGACCTGGTGTTCGCGGTGGACTCGATCCCCGCCATCTTCGCCGTCACGCGCGACCCGTTCCTGGTCTACACCAGCAACGTGATGGCCATCCTGGGCCTTCGGTCGATGTACTTCCTGCTCGCCGGGGTCGTGCACAAGTTCGTGTACCTGAAGGTGGGGCTGGCGCTGGTGCTGGTGTTCGTGGGCGCCAAGATGATGCTGGCCGACGTCTACAAGATGCCCGTGCTCGTCTCCCTGGCCGTGATCGCCACGCTGATCGGCGGCTCCATCGCCGCCTCGCTCCTGCACGCGCGCCGCGACGGCGATGACGACGCGGGGACGGGCTCGGGCGGCGGCTCCGCGAGCGGCGGCGGCGTTTCGGACGCGGTGGATGATGCTGCCTCGCCGCGCGGCGAGGCGATCCCGGGCGGGCTGGCGGCGTCCGACCGGGCGAAGGCGGATGACACGCCGGTGGACGGCGCGGTCCAAGATCGCGCGATGCCGGGCCACCGTCCGGGCGAGCGGCTGCGGCGGACCGCCGCGAAGCTGCGGGAGAGCCTCCCCGACCCACCGCGCAGGCCGGTGCTGCGGCTGAGAGGGTACTGAGAGGGACGAGCCTCGATGCGCTCCGGGCGCGCCGCGAGGCCTGTACCCCGCGCGAGGCTTCGCCCGCGCTGCCCCTCCTCCAAAAACTGCCTTGGGGAGGGGCGGTCCGGGCGGCCTGCGGACCTCCGCTCGTCACGGGGCGGCGGTGTGGCCGGAGGGTCAGGCAGACGCCGCGCGGGTGAGTTTGGTGATGGCGCGGATGCGGACCAGCGAGTCCGCGAAGGCGGACTTTGGGCCGTTGTTGCCGCGGATTCATCCGCCCGACGATGTGTCCAGAGCGCCGTTGAAAGACCTGAACTAGAGAAGAATCAAGCAGGAGAGAGGACCTATGAACAACGTGAGGGTTTTCGTGCTGATGGCCGGCCTCACCGCGCTGCTGGGCGCGCTGGGGAACGTGCTGGGCGGCCAGAGCGGGCTGGTGATGGCGCTGCTGCTGGCGGTGGGGATGAACTTCTTCGCGTACTTCGCGTCTGCCGCCATGGTGCTGCGGATGTACGGCGCGCGCACCGTGGGCCCCGCCGAGGCGCCCGAGCTGTACGAGATGGTCGACCGTCTGCGCCAGCGCGCCGGGCTGCCGATGCCGACCGTGGCCGTGGCGCCGCACCTGCAGCCCAACGCCTTCGCCACGGGGCGCGATCCCCAGCACGCGGTGGTCTGCGTGACCGAGGGGATCCTGCGCACGGTGAATCGTGACGAGCTGGAAGGGGTGATCGCGCACGAGCTGGCGCACATCAAGAACCGCGACATGCTGCTGATGACGGTGGCGGCCACGCTGGCGGGCGCCATCAGCAACCTGGCGCACTTCGGCTTCTTCTTTGGCGGCGGCGACCGTGACAACCGCAACGTGCACCCGTTCGCCGCCATCGCCATGCTCCTGCTGGCGCCGATGGCGGCCATGCTGATCCAGCTGGCCGTGAGCCGGCAGCGCGAGTTCAAGGCCGACGCCGTGGCGGCGGGGATCACCGGGCGCCCCGTGGCGCTGGCCAACGCGCTGCGCAAGCTGGAGGCGGGTGCGCACGCCATCCCCATGGACGTGTCGCCCGCGGTGGCGCCGCTGGCACAGGTGAACCCGCTATCGGCGCTGCGGGGCGGCGGCCTCACGAAGCTCTTCTCCACGCACCCGCCGATGGCCGAGCGCATCGCCCGGCTCGAGGCGCTGGCCGCCTGACCGAAGCACGTGTAGCCGGATGATATGAAGCCGCCGCGGAGTTTGCCTCCGCGGCGGCTTCGCTGTTATTTGACGGGGAGAGTGTGTCGTCGGACATGGGTCTCTTCAACTCCCCACGATCAATGTCGCAGGCCGGGCACGCCGCCCGGGTTCATCAGCCAGCGAGCGCAAGATGCGAAAGACCGCCCCGCTTCGCTCCTCCGTCTTCCAGGCCTTTCTGACGCGGCCGCTCGCCGCCGCCGCGATGGTGCTGGGCCTCGCGCGATGTGCACCGGCGCCCGCCGTTTCGCCGGTGCCGCAGCCAGGCACGCTGGCCCAGGCGCTGCGCAACTCCGGGATGCAGCCGGACTCCGGCGACCTGCGGCTGGGCCGCGAGCGGTTTCCCCTGCTTTTCGCCGTGAACCTTCCGTATGGGGCGTTCCGGTCGCCTGGCCGCACGCTCCACATGGCCGTTCACGGGCACGGGCGCACGGCCATTGAACATCGCTCCATCAGCTTCGAGCTCCTCTTCTGGCAGGATTCCGTCCTCGAGGCGGACCTGGACATCGCGCAGCGGGTGATGGCGGCGGCCGGGCTCCCGGCGGGCGTCCCCGAGGCGGCGGGAGGCATCATCCGTGAAGCCCGTGCCCGCTGGCAGGCATCCGGCCGCGCCACGTACATGTGGGCGCCCACGAACCAGGCGCGAGACGTGGCCGGGTTCCAGGTTCGCGTGGAGGGACGCTCGCCGCACTACTTCATCGTACAGGTGACCGATGCGCGCGCGCCGGAGACGCGCTGGCCGTCTCCCGGCGAGGTGGAGGCGCTGCAGCCCCATACCCGGCGGCCGTTCTTCGACGCGCGCAGCGACGTGCCGGGCGTCATCGAGCCGGAGGTGACCCAGCTCCGCTGCCGGAACGCGAAACGAGAGGCGTTCCTGTGCAGCTACGTGGTCCGGGGAAAGGCCGGGGGCGGGCCGCTGGACCGCTACACCGACCTGTTCAGCCGAGGCGCGGACGGCAGGTGGACCATCGAATTGCGAAGCAGTGACCAGCCGTCGCGCAAATGGGTGTCCTGGAGCGAGCCGTCCCGCGGCAATCCGCCGGGCGATCGAGGGACGTAAGAAGAGGTGCGGGCCGGCCGCGCCCGCTGCTATCTCCGGCGCGTAACCTCGCCGCCCGCCCGCGCATCGCACCGTCGTGCCCCGATCGCACCGCAAGCCTGTCCTCAGACGGCAATCCACCCACGTTCTTCCTGGGTCTCGTATCGATCCCAATTCGTTCGTCCCCTCCTGCATCGGGCTGGAACCATGGCCGACATCTTCGTCACCGGTGGAACCGGCTACGTGGGCCGGCGGCTGATCAGCGAGCTGCTGGCGCGCGGGCACGCGGTGCGCGCGCTGGTCCGCCCCGGGTCGGAGGGGAAGCTGCCGCGCGGTTGCGGATCCGTCACCGGCAACGCGCTGGACCACGCGACGTTCGCGGACGCGGTGAGGGCGGGGGAGACGTTCGTCCAGCTCATCGGCACGCCGCATCCCAATCCCCGCAAGGCGGCGGAGTTCGAGCGCGTGGACTTCGTATCCGCGCGTGAGTCGGTGAGCGCGGCGCGGGAGGCGGGGGTGGCGCACTTCATCTACGTGAGCGTGGCGCAGCCGGCGCCGGCCATGCGCGCCTACGTGGCGGTCCGCGCGCGCTGCGAATCCATCATCCGCGAATCCGGGGTGGACGCCACGTTCGTACGTCCCTGGTACGTGCTGGGCCCCGGCCACCGTTGGCCGTACCTGCTGGCGCCGATGTACTTCATCGCCGAGCGCCTCACGCGGACCCGGGACACCGCGCGCCGGCTGGGGCTGGTCACGTTGAGCGACATGGTGGCCGCGCTCGTGCAGGCGGTGGAGACCCCGCCGCGCGGCACTCGCATCGTGGAGGTGCCGGAGATCCGCGGCGCGCGGCGGCGGCTGGGTCCACCGCCGCGGCCGGCCCGGAACCCGGCCGCGGGGGCGGCGTTATAACCATCGCGCAGTGGACGATCGGTCGATTGCGGCGGGAAAACGAACGGAGCGAGAGAGCCAATGCTGATCCGCAGGCCGGACGACATTCCGTCATCGGAAATCACGCCGGAGCGCGACTATCTCGATCGGCGCAGATTCCTGGGGCTGGCCGCCGGGGCGGCGACGCTGGCGGCGGTGGGGGCGCCCGCGTCGCTGGCGGCGTGCACCCGCGCGGATGGCGCGCAGGGCGACGAGCCGAACTCGTGGGAAGACATCACGAGCTACAACAACTTCTATGAGTTCGGCACCGGCAAGAGCGACCCGGCCGAGAACGCGCCCAAGACGCTTAAGCCGCGGCCGTGGACGGTGCAGATCGACGGCCTGTGCGCGCGGCCGGGGCGCTACGCCTTCGACGACCTGGTGCGGCAGAACCGGGTGGAGCATCGCACCTACCGCTTCCGCTGCGTGGAGGCGTGGTCGATGGTGATCCCGTGGGACGGCATCCCGCTGCGCGACGTGATCGCCCGCGCCCGCCCCCAGCCGTCGGCGCGCTTCGTGGAGTTCACCACGCTGATGGACCCCGAGCAGATGCCCGGCCAGCGGCGGCAGGTGCTGGAGTGGCCGTACGTGGAGGGGCTGCGAATGGACGAGGCCATGCACCCGCTGGCGCTGCTGGCTACCGGCATCTACGGGAAGCCCCTGCCGGCGCAGAACGGCGCACCCCTTCGTCTCGTCGTCCCCTGGAAGTACGGCTTCAAGTCGATCAAGTCGATCGTCCGCATCCGCTTCACCGCGCAGCAGCCGCGGACGGCGTGGAACGTGGCCGCGCCCAACGAGTACGGCTTCTTCGCCAACGTGAACCCGCAGGTCGACCACCCGCGCTGGAGCCAGGCGCGCGAGCGCCGCATCGGCGACGGATGGTTCCGCCGGCGCGACACGCTTCCATTCAACGGCTACGCCGACCAGGTGGCCAGCCTGTACCGGGGGATGGACCTGCGGAGGTTCTTTTAGCGGTGGCGGAGCGCAAGACGATCGAATCCGTGCTGCAGAAGCTGCTGAAGCCCGCCGTCTGGACCGGCGGGCTTCTGCCGCTGGCGCTCATCATCGTCGCGGGCGCCACCGGCACGCTGGAGGCGGACCCGGTGAAGGACATCACGTATCGCACGGGGAAGGCGGTGCTGGTCCTTCTGCTTTGCACGCTCGCCGTAACCCCCGTGCGCCGGCTGACGGGTTGGAACGGCGTGATCGCCGCACGGCGCCCGCTGGGCCTGTTCGCCTACTTCTACGCCTGCCTCCACTTCCTCATCTACCTCGGCTACCAGGGCTTCTCTCCGGCCGAAATCGTGGAAGACGTGGTGAAGCACCCGTACGTGACGGCCGGCTTCACCGCGCTGGTGCTGCTCACCCCGCTGGCTGTCACGTCCACCAAGGGCTGGATCCGCCGCCTGGGGAAGCGCTGGGCGAAGCTGCACCGGCTGATCTACGTGGCAGCCATTTTGGGCGTGATCCACTTCCTCTGGAGCGTGAAGAAGGACGTGCGCGAGCCGCTGATCTATGCCGCCGTGCTCGCTATCCTCCTGGCCCTACGCGTTCCCGGATGGATCGAGGCGCGGAAGAAGAAGGACGCGCGAAGGACACCGGTGGCCGTGCGCTCGGACGCGCGGGCGGCGTAGCACGGGTCACCCCGCGACAGTCGGGCATCGCAAACAGGTGCGTGAGTGCGCGAGTGCGTGAGTGCGCCGGGACCAAAACGCACTCGCGCACTCACGCACTTGCGCCCCTGTTCACCATCGCCGCGTCATGCGCGACACCCCCCCCCGCGGCCCCAATCCGACCGCGCCCGGACGGCCACCATTCGCCCAAAGGTGTTGCCCTTGGGCGCGCGTTTCCATTACGTTTGCGAAAGAGGGGTACCGCGCGGCGCAGGGGCCGCGCGCCTGCCGCCGCTTCGCCGAAGGAGATTCGATGAATTCCGGAGACATCGTAATACTCACCGTGCTGGTCACCGCCATCCTCACCACGGGTGGCGTGCTGATCCTGCGGCCGGTGACGAAGCGGCTCGGCTCGCTGCTCGACGTGATGACCGCGCACAAGCTGAAGCAGGCCAATACCGATCCGTACGACCTGGTACGCATTCGTGAGTCGCTGGCGTCCATCGACGGGCGCCTGTGCACCATCGAAGAGCGACAGGACTTCGCGGAAGCCCTGATCTCGTCCGGTGACACCCGGTTGCTTTCCATCCAGGCCGCCCAGGCCGCCCAGGAACGCAACTAGATGACGCCAGACCGCCACAAGGCGGACGAGCAGGGGCCCCGCGGACAACACGGCCGCGGGGCCCCTCGGTTTTTACGCCGTCCGGCGGCCGGAGAACCTTCTGGAAGATGGGGTGGTGGAGGATGAATGGAACCCTGGTGAGGGCGGAGAAAGCCGCCGGGAGGCCTTCGCGCAAACCGCCGCCGGGGCGCGCGCGCAGGCTGCGGCTGCAGCTGCACGAGGTGCGCGCGCTGGCGCGGCTGTCGGGGCCCATCATCGCCAGCCAGCTGGGGCACGTGGCGATGAACACCACCGACACCATCATGGTGGCCCCGCTGGGCGCGCGGGCGCTGGCGGCCGCCGGGCTGGGGAGCGGCGTGTTCGTGGCCATGATGGTCACCTTCAGCGGCGTGCTGATGGGGATGACGCCGCTGGTGAGCCAGGCGTGGGGCGCCCGCGACCCCGCCGAGTGCCGCCGCGTGGCGGTGCAGGGGCTGTGGCTGGCCTCCCTGCTGGCGATCCCCATCACGCTGGTGGCGGTGTTCGGGCGCACGTTGGCGCTGGTGCTGGGGCAGGATGCCGGCGTGGCGCTGCTGGCCGGGCAGTTCATGGTGGCGCTGGCGCCCGGCGTGCTTCCGCTGATGCTGACCTTCGCGCTCCGGCAGTACCTGGACGGGATCGGGCGCACCCGCGTGGCCATGACGGTCACCTTCGTGGGCGTGGTGGTGAACGCCATCGGCAACCGCATCCTGATCTTTGGCGTGCCCGGGTGGGTGCGGCCGCTGGGGGTGACGGGGTCGGGGCTGTCCACCAGCATCGTGCGCTGGGCGATGCTGGCGGTGATGGCCGGGTACGTGGCCTTTCACCCCGGGCTGTCGCCGTTCCGCGGCACGCGCCTGCGGCCCAGGCTGGGCCCCATCGGCCGCATCGCGCGGATCGGCGCGCCGATCGGCATGCAGGTGGGCGCCGAGGTGGGCACCTTCTCGTTCGCGGCGGTGATGATGGGGTGGCTGGGCCCGGTGCAGCTGGCGGCGCACCAGGTGGTGATCAACATCGCCTCGGCCACCTTCATGGTGTCGGTGGGGGCCAGCGCGGCGGGCGGGATCCGCGTGGGCCATCACCTGGGCGCGGGGAGCACGCGCGGGGTGCACCGCGCGGCCATCGCGGCGTACACCGTGTCGCTGGGGTTCATGGCGCTGTGCGCGCTCACCTTCCTGCTGCTGCCGCGCTGGCTGATCGGCCTGTACACCACCGACCCCGGGATCATGGCCTTCGCCACGGGGCTCATGCTGATGGCCGCCGCGTTCCAGCTGTTCGACGGCGCGCAGGTGACCGGCCTCTCCGTCCTGCGCGGCGCGGCCGACACGCGGGTGCCGATGTGGATCACCCTGGCCGGGTACTGGGCGGTGGGGATCCCGGTGGCGTACGCGCTGGGCTTTCACACCCCGCTGGGCCACGTGGGGATCTGGGCGGGGCTCACGCTGTCGCTGGCGGTGGTGGCGCTGCTGCTGCTGTGGCGGGTGCGCCGCACGCTCTGGCACCGCCCGCTGGCGGCCATCACCCGCCCCGCGCGCGCCCAGGTGGAGGACGGCCTGGCGCGGGCCGAGCTCGCCGCCGAGTCCATCGCTCCGGTGGCGGGGGACTGATCCCGGCTCGGGACAAGGGGGAAGCCCGTCATGAGAGGGCACCGCGATTCCGCTTCCGCCCTCGGGCGGACCGCGCCGAGGGTGGCCGGACGCTCGCGCGCGCGGCCACCCTCCCTGGCGAATCTCGCGTCACGGCGGGAACGCCGGCGGCCGATCCTGCACGCTCCCGAGTGGGCAGGCGGCTCCGCGAGGCGCGGCCCGCCGGCTTTCGGATAGGCGACGCCCGCGATGGACTGGCACGTCCATGCCCACGGTGATCATCTCGCCAGGGCCGGCACGGGTCACTCCCGGAGAGCGACGGCCGGCGGGCGGCGCAGCCACACCTCGTAGATCTTGTCGCTGGCGAAGGTGGGGTCGAACTCGCTGGACTGGTCGGCCGTGGCGAAGATCCCGCCGTACATCCACCCCACCCGCACGCTGTCACCCGCGGGGAGCTGGCTGTAGTCGATCACCTCGTGCGTGCCGGCCACCATGGTCCGGGCCTCGTCGGGAACGAACACCGCGTTCGCGCCGCGCCGCCCGGGAAGCCCCTGGCTGGCTGGCTGCACGACCTCCTGGGTGGTGCCATTGGCGGAACGCGCCAGCGTGGTGATCGTCCCCGTCCAGGGCAGGGAATTGTTGAGCCCGCCGGGGACCAGGGTCCCGTTCGCGTCGTAGTACCAGCCGCTGATGCCGCCCAGCAGGGTGGTGTACATCGTTCCCGTGCCGGGGTCGTACATCGTCACGTGCGCGCACTCGTACTGGCTCGTCTTCATGCTGAATGCGCTGTCCACCGTGAACACCGGTGTTCCGCCGCCCGCCGGGAGCGTCATGTACATGGGGTTCACCCACGCGCCCGAGGTGGGGGTGAACACGCCGCCGTAGACCGCCAGCCCCTGGACGCCGCCGGGCTGTACGGTCGGAACCACGTTCAGGTCGCGCCGGTGCCACTGCGAGGTGGGGCCGCGACCCGACGGATCGCCGTACGCCTGGTAGTCCTGGATCGCGGGGGTATACGGGGCCGGGAGCCTGAAGGTACGCACCTGCTCGGTATAGATGCCCGTGACCGCACCCTTGTAGATGGAGTTGTAGTCGTGCCCCATCACCAGGTAGAAGCGGTCGCCGATCTTCTCGAGCGCGCCGCCCGTAACGCGCATCCGCTCGTCCGCCACGGTGGACATGGCGCTGTTGACGAAGTCCGCCCGCCCGCTCTTCACGCCCTCGATCAGGGTGGGAAGGGTGATGATGGAGAGGTTCGGGTACGTCTGGTAACACGAAGGCTCATCGCTGTCGCAGGTGCTGCCGTAGCCGCCCACGATGTAGAGGAAATTGCCGTCCTGCACGAAATTGGTGTTGCTGACCCGCAGGATCGAGCGGAAATGATCGGGGAGCGGAGCGCTGTAGGTGCGCCTGGCCGTCATGTCCACCACGTAGATGCTGTCGTTCGCTGTGGTGGTGGGAAAGGTGCTCTCCCGCGTGCTGGTGCGGTGGAAGCCGTTGCGGCGCCCGCCGATCAGCACCCAGTCGCCGCCGAGCCGCCCCATGGCGAACGATTGCAGCTGCGGGGTGCCCCCGGGGGCCGTGATCTCGCGCACGCTGATCGTGAAGGGGACCGCCAGGGCCGTCTGCGCGGCCGCGGGGAGCGCCGCCGCCGCGGCCAGCACGGCGGCGGCCAGCGTGCCGCGGAAGTGGTGGGTGCTCATCGGGGATCCTCTGGAGAAGACGGGCCGGCCGGCTGCGGCGGCGCGACGCTGGTGAGCGAGGTGGTGTCCAGGCCGATCTGGCCGCCGGGGAAGAACGTGCGCGCCCAGGCGTGCAGCAGCTCGCGGCGCGAGGCCGACAGGTCGCGGGTGCGCGGCATGTACTCGGCCCGGGGCCACCAGCTGAGCTGCGTGCGCTCGTACAGCCGGCGGGCCATCTCCGGATCGTTCCAGTACTCCGGATCGTTCAGCGGAATGCGCTGGTTCATGGCCGGGTAGAGGAGGTAGTAGTTGCGCAGCACCTCGCGGTAGATCGCCTCGAAGGTGAGCGTCGCGTTCCCCACCGGCGGGTCGCTCCCGGGGACGTAGTAGTGGCTGTAGTCCACGTTGTTCGGGAGGATGCGCAGGTTGATCATGGGTGCGAACCCCAGCGGCAGCTTGCCGTACTGCATCGGGGGATACAGCCCGTCGTCGTCGCTCCCCTGGGCCGTGGCGCGGATCCCCGTGAAGCCCGGAGGCGCCGCCTGGCCCTGCACGGTGAAGGTGTAGAGCCGGTTCCCGTTGTCCGCCGCGTTCACCGTCAGGTCCTGTCCGGGGCCGAACCCGGTGGTGATCAGGGTGAGCGGGCCGGGGTCCTGGTTGGGGGTGGTGTTGTACTCCCACACCGTCACGGGAGGGCAGTCTCCCGCCGCCAGCTCCACGCCCTTGCGGAACACGCGGATCCGCGAAGGCGACGGTATGCCGTCGTCGTCGGTGAAGCGGTCGAGGGTGCCTCCCCCGGGGAGCTGCTCGCCGAAGATGCAGGCCTGGTCGGATACGACCAGGTACTCCTGCTCCACCAGCAGCTGCGCGAGGCGCGTGCCCCCGCCGGGAGCGGACACCTGGCCGTACAGCGCGAAGGTGCCGGTGTCCAGAAGCGCCTGGACCTCGCTGGACAGACCGGAGATGGGGAAGTCGAAGATCCACCCGGCCAGGTTTCCCGCCGCCGTGTCGGTGTACTCCACCGTCCCCACGTCATGGCGCGTGGTGCCGTCGCTGATGGTGAGGGTGACGGGGCCGAAGGACCACTTCACGCAGCTGGCGGTAACCAGCGGGTCGTATACGTCGTCGTCCAGCCGGTCGGGGAAGGTGCCCGAGAAGTCGGCGGAGACCATCCCGGTCGCGCGGTTCACGGTCACCACCGCGGGGGCGAGCAGGTACTGCGGGTCGGCGGGGTTGGCGTTGCCGGTGGCGCCCGGCGCCGGGACGCTCTCGACCGGCACCAGCATCCGCCCCGCGGGGCACGAGTCCAGCTCGTTGCCGTACGCCGGGGCGATCGTTCCCACCACCTGGATGTAGTCGGGGTTCCGCCCGTTCACATCCATCAGCGCCGCCACCTCCTGCAGCGGCATTCCCGGCGTGGGCTGCCCGCCGGGCGCGTTGGGGGATTTCCTGTACAGTGTCTCCATCTTTTCGAACCACGGGCTGTTCTGGTCCGAGGGGGCGTCGGAGAACTTGAAGGTGTTGATGACCTGCAGCGGACGGTACAGGTAGTAGTGGAAGATCACGCCGGTGAGCGGCACGCCGCCCTGGGCGGGGGCGAAGCGGGCGAGCAGCGGGGTGCCGGGCGGCAGCGCCGAAACGGGGACGATGCTCTGGAACAGGCACCCCGCGCCGTTGGGCCCGTTCAGGGTGTAGCTGCGCTGGAAGTTGATGAACCGGGTGACCGCCTTGGTGGGAAGGCCGCTCAGCAGCGCCTGGCCGTCCTTCGCCACGGTCAGGAACTGGGTGACCACCATGCTGGCGGGCACGTCCTCGGCGTTGATGTCCACCAGCACGCCGGTGCTGCGGCCGGTGCTGTCGGGGCGGTTGTTGTACGAGACCGCCGCGCCGATCACCGGGTCGGCCGCCGGGTCGGTGATGGTCGTCCCCGCCGCGGGCACCACGCTCGCCACCGTGATGTCGAGCATGGTCAGCCCCATGTCGCCGTAGTAGTTCCACTCGCCGGGGATGTACCACACCGAGGCCCCGCCGGCGCGCTGGGCCGCGCCCCCCTCGCTCTTGCTCACCCCGGGAATCCCGGCCTTGAGCGCCCGCGCCCGGGTCTCGGCGCGGAACTCGCCGCGCACCTGCGCCCACGCCACCCACTGGTCGTCCGTCATCCCGTAGGTCAGCGGCTGCACGTTGGGCGAGTCGGACTGGCGCAGCGGATCCATCTCGTAGCTGGGATAATCCGGCCCCATCACCGCCGAGAAGCTGTAGTCGTCGTTATTCCCGGTGCCCACGTCCACCAGCATCAGGCCCTGGAAGTGGAAGCGGGGGAAGTCGAATACGCTCATGGTGCACCGAACCGGATCCGGAGGGATGGGGGGGATGCCGGAGGCCGCGCCGGCGCCGGGTGCCATTGCGGCTTCGGGAGCGTGTCACCGCATGCGTTTCCCGAAGCATCTGCTCCATGATTCTCACGACCATCCTTTTACGCAAGAAAACTTTTGTCTCAAAGCTGGCTGTTACCATATGTTTTGGGGTTTGGCATTTTGACCTTCGCTCTTGATCGGACACTGCGCGTCTCCTATCATCGTTCTCAGCAGCTCCATCGGCTCCATCGGCGATCCCCTCCCACGAGGCTCCTCCATGCGCCGCAGCCCCGCTCCCCTCGCCCTGGCCGCGCTCGCCGCCCTGGCCGCCGCCCCGCTCGCCGGGCAGGCCGCGGGCGACACGGCCGGGGCCGACACCGTCCGGACCCATGCGCTGGAGGCGATGGTGGTGACGGCCGGGCGGGTGCCGGCGCCGCTCGCCACCTCCACGGCGGCGGTCGCCGCGCTCCCCGGCCCGGCGCTGCGGCGGCTCCCCGCGCGCGGCCTGGGAGACGCCCTGCGCTTCGCGCCGGGCGTCTCGGTGATCGACGTGGACGGGGCGGGGGGCGACACGCGGATGACCGTGCGCGGCTTCTACGGCGGGGGAGAGGCCGACTACGTGACCCTGCTGGTGGACGGCAAGCCCGCCGCCGCGCCGCACACCGGCGTGGCCGACTGGGAGCTGCTGCCGCTGGCGGCGGTGCGGCGGGTGGAGGTGCTGCGCGGCGGGGCGTCGTCGCTCTACGGCGACGCCGCGGTGGCGGGCGTGGTGAACGTGATCACGCAGATGAGCGCGGGCTCGCGCAGCCTGCTCGCCACCGCGGGCGGTGACGGCGCGCTCCAGCTCTCCACGGCGGCGGCGGACCGGGTGGCCGGTAGACCCGTGCAGGGATGGGCCAACCTTCTCCGCGCCGACGGCTTCCGCGACCACGCGCGGCGGGAGTCGCTGGGGGCGGGGCTCACGGCGGGGGTGCTGGAGCGCCCGGGCACGTCGCTCTCGCTCTCGGCGGTGCACCGGCACCGGGAGCTGCACGACCCCGGTCCGCTCGCCGGGCCGGCGCTGGCGCTCTCGCGCACCGGCGCGTCGCCATTCTACCGCTTCGACCAGACGTCCGAGGCGCTCTCCCGCGTGTCGCTGGACGCCCGGCGCGAGGCGGGCCGGGCGCATGTCTCGGGGTACGTGGCGGGCGAGACGCGCGGCGCCGGCGTGACCCGCACCGTGGCGCTCGCGCCCGACTTCGCCGACACCAAGCGCCGCATCCTGCACGCGCGACGGGTGCTGGCCTCGGTCCAGGCCGACGTCCCCGGCCCGCGCGCCCTGGGCGAGAGCCGGGTGACGGCGGGGCTCGATGGCGGGGCCGAGTGGATGGCCTCGGACTACCGGGCCCTGCTGTCCGGCGACACCGACGCGTACCGCGCCGCCGCGCCCGGCGTGGGAATACGCGACGAGGGAGGCCGCGCCGTGCGCACCGGCGCGGCGGGGTTCGTCCGGTGGGAGCTGCGGCCGTTGGAGCGGGTGCGGGTGTCGCTGGGAGGACGGCTCGACTGGCTTCGTGACGCGTGGACGCCGCGCGCGCCTTCCACGGGCGATGCATCGACGGCGCGGCACACCGCGTTCAGCCCGCGCGTGGGAGTGAACGCGCAGTATGCACGCACGCCGGGGCGCGAGGGATGGGTGTTCGCCGGCGTGGGGCGCTCGTTCAAGGCGGCCACCCCCGACCAGCTCTTCGACCGGCGCACGCTGCCGGTGCCCTTCGCGCCCTTCCGGGTCACCCTCAGCAATCCGGAGCTCCGGCCGCAGCATGGGACGGGGTGGGAAGGCGGCGTATACCAGCGCGCCGCGCTGCCGCGGACGCTGGAGGCATGGTTGACGGTGGCGGCGTACCAGATGGACATGCGCGACGAGCTGGATTTCGACCTGGCCACCCTCCGCTACGTGAACCTGGGCCGCAGCCGCCACCGCGGCGTGGAGGCGGCGGTGAACCTGGCCGGGGCGGGGGGATGGAGCGCCTTCGCCAACTACACGCTGCAGGACGCGGTTTCGCGGCTGGGCGAGAGCCGCGGGCGGCAGCTCAAGGCGGTACCGCGGCACACGCTGGCCGCCGGCATGGACGCGCCGCTGGCGCTGGGCGCGGCGGGCACGCTGACGTTGACCCGCGTGCGCGGCGTCTGGCTCGACGACGCCAACACCCGGCGCCTGCCACCCTGGACGCGGGTGGACGCGCGGCTCACCGTGCCCGTGGCCGGGGCGCGGCTGTGGGCGGAGGGCTTCAACCTGCTGGACCGCGAGTACAGCACCACGGGCTTTCCCGACTCCGCGGTGCCGTCCGTCTTCTACTACTACCCGGCCGCCGGCCGGTCGCTGCAACTCGGCCTGGAGGTGGGGAGGTGACCGGCGGGGAGGCGGACGGGCCTTTTGAGTCCCCCGCCCCGGATCCTGCGGCGGACCGTGCGGCTCCCGGTCGTCCCGGGTCGCCCGGGGTTCCGCTCCTGGCCGCGAGCCGCGCCGTGATGCGGGACGCCGGGGATGACGGCCGGCCGGTGGGGCATCCGCGCCGGGGCCGCCCGGACCGCTCGCGTCCATCCCGCCGCGGAGTGCGCGAATGAGGCGCTGCCTGGTGGTCTTCCTGCTGGTCTGCGCCGCCCCCCTGGTGATGTTCGCGGCGGCATCGGCGCTGGGCGTCTCCGTGCTGGACGACCCCTCGTCGCTGCCGGACGGCGGCGGAGCGGCTACCGCGCTGGTCACCACGGGGCTGCTCGTGGCCGACGTGCTCATCCCCGTCCCCTCCAGTCTGCTGATGATCGCCAACGGGGCGTTCTTCGGTGTGGCGGGAGGGACGGCGCTCTCGCTGGCCGGAGGGGTGGGCGCGGCGGCGCTGGGGTGGGCACTGGGGCGCCGGGGCACGCGCGCGGCGGAGCGTTTCGTCCCCGCCGGGGAACGGGTACGAGCCATCGCGCTGGTGGAGCGCTGGGGTGTGCTGGCGGTGATCGCCTCGCGCCCGGTGCCGATCCTGGCCGAGGCCGTGGCGATCGCCGCCGGGCTGGCCGGGATGCGCTTCGGACGCCTGGTGGGCTCGTCGCTGGCGGGAAGCGTTCCCGCCGCGTTCCTGTACGCGCTGACCGGCGCTCATGCCGCGCGGCTGGACAGTGCTCCGCTCGTCTTCGGCCTGGTGCTGGCGGCGGCCGCAGCGGCGTGGTGGATCGGCAGCCGCGCTGGCGCCCGGCGAGCGCGGAGGCACGACGCCGACGGCGAGTTGACGGAAGACTTGCGGTGATGGACTGCCGGGCGATGTGAGAAGCTGCGCTCCGGCGGTGCGGTACGGTTGCGCATTCCCACCGCCGACGCACCCTCCTGGCGCCGCGCTGCACGGTGAGCGGCGGCCAGTGAGCGTGGGACGGCTGCGTCGAGCCGCGCACCGGCAGCGGCGACCGCGGCCTGGGCTGACCGTCTCGGTCCCCGCCGCCACCCGGCGCATGCGGCAAACAGCTTCTGCGACGGCTTCCAGCGCTGGACATCGTTGATTCTCTGCGCTTCACACTCCGCGCGCCGCGTGTCTCCGTGATGCGAGGTGTCGTGATTCCCTGTGCGTTTCGCGCGGCCGGCTGGATGGCGCCGCCTTGCGTCCACGTCACGGAGCGGCCAAAACCTGGCACCGGAACCCGCGGGCGCGTGGAGCGGCGGCGTGCGTTCGCGTGGACCACGGCGCCCCCCCCCCGCGACGAATCTCCCCCGCATGGTTATCTTATCTTCTTATTCCGCACCGCCTTCCGGACGTTCGCGCCGGGAGCTTCCACGGCCACGCATCCTCCGCAGGTCCATGCAGTTCTCCCGCGCCGTTTCCGGAACGGACGCATCCCCTCGCGCGCCGCGCGGCTGTCCGCCGGGCGTGAGATCGATCGCAAGCCGATTCAAACCAACGTTGAACGCCGTGCATCAGAGGGGCAGCGGAATGACTGCGCAACCCTCTCCGGCCCCGCTCGATGGCTACGATGCTGGTTGAAAACGAAGCCCCACAGGCGGCCATGGACGCAACCGTCCAGCGGGCGCAGCAGGGCGACGTGGCCGCCTTCGAGAAGCTCTACCGCGAGAACGTGGACCGGGTGTTCGCCCTCTGTCTCCGGATGACCGGTGACGGGAGCAGGGCCGAGGAGCTGGCCCAGGACGTGTTCGTCCGCGCCTGGGAAAAGCTCCCCACCTTCGCGGGGAAGAGCGCGTTCAGCACCTGGCTGCACCGGCTGGCGGTGAACGTGGTGCTGGGGAGCCGCCGCGCCGAGGGGATCCGCGTGGGCAAGGTGTTCGGCACCGACGACCCGGGTGCGTACGAGACGCCGGGCCGCACGCCCGACCCGGGGCAGGCCATGGACCTGGAGCGGGCCATCGCGCAGCTCCCGCCGGGTGCGCGCACGGTGTTCGTGCTGCACGACGTGGAAGGGTACAAGCACGAAGAGATCGCGGAGCGCCACGGCCTGGCCGTGGGGACCTGCAAGGCGCAACTCCACCGGGCGCGCCGGCTCTTGAGAGAGGCACTGGAACGATGACGCACGAACAGGCAGTGGAACGGCTCGACGACTTTGCCGGCGGCGAGCTTCCCGATATCGAGCGGGTGCTGGTGCAGCGGCACGTGGACACGTGCGGCGAGTGCCGCGCCGAGGTGGAGGCCATCCAGGCGCTCCTCGCCGAGGCCGCCACGCTGCCGCGGGCCATCGCCCCGCCGCGGGACCTGTGGGCCGGCATCGCCCCGCGCCTGGAGCCCCGGGCCGCGCCGCTGGCGGTGATGGAGGACGACCCCAGGGTGATCCCGCTGGCACCGCGGCGCCGCCACTGGCAGCCGCCGCGCTGGGCCCTGCAGATGGCGGCCGCCCTGGTGCTGGTGGCGGGCTCCAGCGCCATCACGGCGCGCATCGTCCGCCAGCAGCAGCCGGCCGGAGAGGTGGCGCTCACCCCGGTGGTGGTCACCCCGCGGCAGGGCTCGGGGCCGGTGGCCGATCCCGCGGCCCCGTCCCCGGCGGACCCGCGGGGGGCACCGGCGGCGGGCGGTCAGCCGGCGGCGGCGCCCACGGCCTTCGCGGCCTTCCGCCCGGCCGAGCGAAGCTACCAGAGCGCCATCGCCGACCTGCAGCAGGTGCTGGAGAGCAAGCGCGCCCAGATGGCGCCCGAGACGGCCGAAACGCTGGAGCGCAACCTCCGCATCATCGACGCGGCGATCGCCGAGTCGAGGGCGGCGCTGGAGAAGGACCCCAACAGCCGCGAGCTGATCGACATGCTCTCGGACACCTATGACGCCAAGGTCAAGGTACTCCGCCAGGCGGTGGAGATCTGACGGCCCGGAAGCATACGGACGGAGACACTCTGATGCGGGTGATGACGATGATGGCCGCCGCCGCGCTGCTTGGCGCGGGCGCAAGCCGGGCGGCGGCCCAGACGGTGAACCAGTCGGTCGCGGCCGATCCCACGGGCACGGTGGAGGTGCACGCGGTGGCCGGCCAGCTCCGGGTGGTGGGATGGAGCCGCAACCAGGTCCAGGTGACCGGCCAGCTCGGCGGCGCGGGCGAGCGGGTGGAGGTGGAGGACGAGGACGGCAGCGTGGTGGTGCGCGTGGTGTACCCCCGCGGCCGCACCCACAACACCAGCGGCCGCGGCACCGACCTGGAGGTGCGGGTCCCCGCCCGCAGTGACCTGGAGGTGAACGTGGTGAGCGCCGACGCCTCGGTGGCCGGGCTCGACGGCGACGTGCAGGTGCACTCCGTGAGCGGCGGCATCCGCGTGGCCAACAGCCGGTCGCGCGAGATCAGCGTGGCCACCCGCAGCGGCACGGTGGAGGTGACCGCCGACGCCGACCGGGTGGAGGCCGCCTCGGTGAGCGGCGGGGTGACGGTGTCGGGAACGGTGCGCGACCGGGTGGAGGCCAACAGCGTGAGCGGCATGGTGCGCGTGACCGCCGCCGCGGGCGAGGTGGAAGCCGGGTCGGTGAGCGGCGGAGTGGAGATCGCCTCCATGCGCGGCCGCGCCGAGGTGCACAGCGTCAGCGGCGACGTGCGGGTGACGGGGCGCGCGCTGAGCGGCACCTTCCAGACGGTGTCGGGCGAGATCACCCTGGTGGGCGACCTGGCGCGCGGGTCCGACCTGGAGCTCACCACGCACAGCGGCAGCATCACCCTGCAGGTGCCCGCCAGCACCAGCGCGCAGGTGGACTTCACCACCTTCAGCGGCGACATCGAGGCCCAGTTCCCCGGCGCGCGGGTCACCCGCACGTCGCGCCGCGAGATCCACGTGGTGATCGGCGGCGGCAACGCCGCCCGCGTGACCGCGCAGACCTTCTCCGGCGACGTGCGGCTGGAGCGCCGGTAGGCTCTCGGCCAGACCACGGAATGCACGAGAGGCACGGCGTCGCACCCGAGCGGCTCCGTGCCTCTTCGTTCCCACCGAACGGCAACGGCGGTGAACACGGAGCAGCGGAGGGGAAACGGAGTCAGACGGAGAACGGCGCTCCCATGGTTCTCCGTCTGACTCCGCTCTCTCCGCTGCTCCGTGTTCATGAAGCGGGATCCGCCCTGCCACGGTGACCCCGGATGATGCGCGAATCGCGTATCATCTTATCCTGAATCGACCGTGTCCGGGGGGTGAAACCGATCGGAAGAGGGCGCCGTAGGGCCAGGCACGAGCAGCCGCTCACCTCTCCATCCAGATCATCAGCCACCAGACAGCGGAAGCTGGACGTATGCCGGGTGCGCTCATCTCCCTTTCCCTCTGGGGCGGCCGTTCCGCCCGACACCACGACCCTGGCGTGAACGCCTGCGGGTCGAGCCCACATCAACGGAGGACGGGATGAACCGGAAACTCGTCGCGGCGATCGCGGCCGCGGGGGCGCTGGCGTCACGCGATGCGCGGGGGCAGGAGCGGTACGCGCTGGAGGGCGACCGCGTGGCCGTGTACAACCTGACCGGGGAGGTGAACGTGGAGCCGGGCTCCGGCTCGGCGGTCACGGTGCTGGTGACCCGCGGCGGCAGCGGCGCGGACCGGCTCACCATCCGCCGCGGCGAACAGGACGGCGCCCGCACGCTGGCGGTGGTCTATCCCGGCGACCGCATCGTCTACCCGGCGATGGGGCGGGGAAGCAACACCAATTTCGAGGTGCGTGACGACGGCACCTTCGGCAACAGCTCCGCCGCGCGGCTGCTGGGCGGTGGTGGCCGGCGCGTGCGCATCAGCGGCGCGGGCGACGGGGTGCAGGCGTGGGCCGACGTGCGCGTGCAGGTGCCGGCGGGGCGCACCGTCTCCATCCACCAGGGCGTGGGCGGCGTGGAGGTAACCAACGTCAATGGCGACCTGCGGGTGAAGACCGCCGCCGCGGCGATCCGCGCCGCCGGCACGCGCGGCACGCTGAACCTGGACACCGGCTCCGGCGGCGTGGAACTGCGCGACGCGCAGGGCGACGTCACCATCGACACTGGCTCGGGCGGCGTGCGCGCGACCAACGTCACCGGGCGCGTGCTGGACGTGGACACCGGCAGCGGCGGCGTGGAGGGCGGCGGCATCCGGGTGGAGCGGCTGCACGTGGACGTGGGCTCGGGCGGGGTGCGGCTCGATGCGGTGGATGCGCGGGACGTGGACATCGACACCGGCAGCGGCTCGGTGAACCTGCGCCTGGCTCGCGACGCCGAGAACGTGAAGATCGACACCGGCTCGGGCGGCGTGGTGCTGGCGATCCCCAGCGAGTTCGGCGCCGAGGCCGACATCGACACCGGCAGCGGCGGGATCCACGTGCTGGTCCCCGCGCAGGTGACCCGCTCCAGCCGCGACCACTTCACCGGCCGCTTCGGCGACGGCCGGGGCCGCCTGGTGATCGACACCGGCTCCGGCGGCGTGCGCGTGGTGGCCGACCATTGATCGGCCCCAGGGCCGGGTGGAGGCCGGGGCCACCCGCGTCCGCGCCGGTGTCCTGCCGTTCACGCAGGGTGCCGTAGCAACACCCCCCGGCACCCCGCAACATCGTCCCGCGTATCGCCCGCAGGCCGCCCCGGCCGCCCCTCCCCCAAGGCAGTTTTGGGGGAGGGGCAGCGCGGGCGCAGCCTCGCACGGGGAGAGGGCCTCCCGCCGTGCCTGCGAAGCGCTCCGGCTCTTCCGTACCTCCGTACCCCCGTACCTCCGCACCTTTTGCCCTTCACACTCCGTAATTTCGCACCGTAATCCCCACCTCGTACGCCCCTTGCAACACCCGTCCGCCTGACTCGCGCGCCGGCCCGGTCCCGCGCGCAAATCCGCGGTTGGGCAAACGGGGGAGGTGGTGATGCAGTCGTCCGAACGTTCGCTGTCGGTGTGGGAATCCACCAATCCGCAGCAGCAGCATGCGCCGCTCGCCGGCGACGCGCGCGCCGACGTGGTGGTGGTGGGCGCCGGGATCGCGGGGATGAGCGTGGCCTATCACCTCGCGAAAGCAGGCCAGCGGGTGATCGTGCTCGACGACAACGCCGTGGGCGGCGGCGAAACGGGGCAGACCACCGCCCACCTCACCAGCGCCATGGACGACTACTACCAGGTGCTGGAGAAGGTGCACGGAAAGGACGGCGCCCGCATCGCCCGCGAAAGCCACCAGGGGGCCATCGACACCATCGAGCGCATCGTGCGCGAGGAAGGGATCGACTGCGACTTCGAGCGCGTGGACGGCTACTGGTTCCTGGGCTCCAACCGCACCGGGGGCTTCCTGGAGAAGGAGCGCGACGCCGCGCACCGCGCCGGCGCGGCCGACGTGGAGCTGGTCCCCCGCATCCCCATCCACTGGTGGGACAGCGGCCCGGCGCTCCGCTTCCCCAACCAGGGTCAGTTCCACGTCCTGCGCTACCTGGAGGGGCTGGACCGCGCCATCCAGGCCGCCGGCGGGAAGATCCACACCGGCAACCACGTGACCGGCGTGGAGGGCGGCGCGCAGCCCCGCGTGAGCGGCGACGGCTTCAGCGTGAGCGCGGCGGCGGTGGTGGTCTGCACCAACTCGCCGATCAGCGACTTCCTGAAGATGCACACCAAGCAGGCGCCCTACCGCACCTTCGTGGTGGCGTCGAAGATCCCGTCCAGCAGCATGCCGCCCATCCTCTTCTGGGACACGCTGGACCCCTACCACTACATCCGCACGCAGCGCGTGGACGGCGACCCCGAGCACGTGTGGCTGATCGTGGGCGGCGAAGACCACAAGACCGGCCACCACGACGACGCGGCCGACCGCTACGCCGCCCTGGAGGCGTGGGCGCGCGAGCGCTTCCCCATGGCCGCCGAGTTCCCGCTGCGCTGGAGCGGCCAGGTGCTGGAGCCGGTCGACTACATGGGCTTCATCGGGCGAGACCCCGGCAACGAAAACGTGTACATCGCCACGGGCGACTCGGGGCAGGGGATCACGCACGGCACCATCGCGGGCGTGCTGATCTCCGACATCATCCTTGGCCGCGCCAACGAGTGGGAGAAGCTGTACGACCCGTCGCGCAAGACGCTCTCGTTCGAGAGCGCCAAGACGTTCCTGGAAGAGAACCTGGACGTGGGCGCGCAACTGATGGACCTGCTCCCCACCGGCGGCGACGTGAAGAGCGGCGACCAGGTACCGCCCGGCCAGGGCGCCATCCTGCAGCGCGGCGCCATGAAGATCGCCGCCTACCGTGACGACCGCGGCGTGCTGCACGAGCGCAGCGCCTACTGCACCCACCTGGGGTGCGTGGTCAAGTGGAACAGCGAGGAAAAGAGCTGGGACTGCCCCTGCCACGGCTCGCGCTTCTCGCCCACCGGCGACACCGTGCTCAACGGCCCCGCCCGCACCGGCCTCAAGCCGGTGGAGGATGCCGAATGAGCAAACCGAAGGCGGTGATCCTGGACGTGGACGGCACGCTGATCGACACCAACGACGCACACGCGCACGCCTGGGTGGAGGTGTGCCACGAGTTCGGCCACGACGTGCCCTTCGGCAAGGTGCGCGAGATGATCGGAATGGGGGGCGACCGCGTTCTCCCCAGCCTCACCGGGCTTTCCGAGGACAGCGACGTGGGCCAGGAGATGAAGGAGCGCCGCGGCAGGATCTTCCGCGAGCGCTACCTTCCCTCGTGCCAGCCCTTTCCCCGCGCCCGCGAGCTCCTGGAGCGCTTCCGGGATGAAGGATTGGAGCTTGTGGTGGCCACCTCGGCCAGCAAGGACGACATGGCGGCCCTTCTCAAGGCCGCGAACGTCGCCGACCTGGTGGATGCGAAGACGTCGTCGTCCGACGCCGACAGGTCCAAGCCTTCGCCCGACATCGTGGAGGCGGCGCTGAAGAATGCCGGCTGCGCGCCGTCAGACGCCGTGATGCTGGGCGACACGCCGTACGACGTGGAGGCATCCGGCCGGGCCGGCGTGCGCTGCGTTGCCCTCCGCTGCGGCGGCTGGGACGACCAGGCCCTCTCCGCCGCCGTCGCCATCTACCAGGACCCCGCCGACCTGCTGGGCCACTACGAATCGTCCCCGTTCGCGGGATGAGCTTGACGAGAGTCCCCGCCGTAACGTGTGCGTCGCGGCGGGGATTGCGCTCCTCAGACGGGATTTCGGGATCTCAGATCAACAGGTCCGCGGGAATTCCGAGCAGCGAACGCAACCCGCGGATCTGATCGCGGGACGGTTCGCCTTTTCCGGCGAAGAACTCCGAAACCCGGCTCTTGCCACCCATCACCGGGTTCAGGTCGGCGCGCGTGAGCCCGTTCTGCTCCAGCATGAAGTCCACGACGGATTGGGGCGACGCTTCCCATCCATCCTTCGGCTCGTGCTCATCCTCGTATTCCTCGATCAGCACGGAGAGGAACGCCAGCCGTTCGAACTCCTCCGCGCCCCGCTGAGGCTCACGGTCCAGGAGCGCGTCCACCTCGCGCACGGCCGCGTCGTACTCATCGACGCCGCGGAGCAGGTGCGGCTTGGTGAAATCAAGGATCATGGGAATCGTTCGCTCCTCGTGATCTGAGTACGCCATCGAGGTGGATTGAGCATACATCGGCGACGGCAGTCAAGCCTCTCCCCCCTTGCATCCCCCATTACTATTCGGAAGAGACCTCGCCACTCACCCGGCTGCGCCATGAACCCGGTCGAATCACCCCAGGTCCACCTCGTGTTGCGGGCGCACGCGCCGTCGCCGGCGCGGCTGGGCGTGGTGTACCAGCCGTTCGGGTGGCGGCTGGCCAAAACGGTGCTTTCGCTGGTGCTGTTCTGGGGGGTGTGCCCGTGGGTGGTGTGGCTCCCGCCGCACTATCCCTGGCCGGTGCTCTGCTTCTGCACGGGCGCCTTCCTGGCGCACCGCTTCTGGACGGGGCGCTACGTGGTGCTCTGGTTCGCGGGAGAGTGTCCCCGGTGCGGGCACGCGCTGCGGCTGCGCGCCGGCGCCCGAATCAGCCTTCCCCACGCGCTCACCTGCTTCGGCTGCCACTTCGAGCCGGCACTGGAGCCGTACCGCCTGGCGGACGAGGAGGAGATCGCCACCGACTCGCGCGGGATCCGCCACGTGCTGGCCGACTGCGCGGGAAGCTGGCACGAGGACCGGCGGTGGGACCAGGAGTGGATCGTGTGCGACGCCTGCGGCGCCCGCCATCACGCCACCCCCGCCCTGCGCGCCGCCGCCATCGACGAGAACGAGCGCGGCCGCCTGCTCGGCGAGCTCGCCGCCGAGGGCCGTTTCCTCACCTGACGCCGCCCGCATCCCCGGAATCGTGATTTTTCCGCCGCCGCCCGGTGCTCCAGTGCCGGGCGGCGTTGCGCTTAAGCAGGGGTGGGGCAGGGACTTGCCCGCTCATCCCGGCCGCCGGCGGCGGGGATCGCACGGGTGTCGAACAGGAATAATTGTCAAGGGCTTCACAAACCGGGGTGCCTCGTTTATAATCGTGGCCCGCGAACGGATGGACGCCGTTTCGCGGCGGCGCGGAGCGGCCGATGGGCCGCGCCAGGGGTTGACGAAAGCCGCGCCGGTTGCTATCTTTATCGTCCTTGACGCGGGGTGGAGCAGCCTGGTAGCTCGTCGGGCTCATAACCCGAAGGTCGCGGGTTCGAATCCCGCCCCCGCTATTGCCCGATCCCCGCCGCCTGAGCCGGGCGGCTTTTTGTTGGAGTCGGGGGTTTGAAGGGCCAGGTAGCTCAGTTGGTAGAGCACACGACTGAAAATCGTGGTGTCGGGGGTTCGACTCCCTCCCTGGCCACTGAGCAGCACGGACGGCAGTAGCTCAATTGGTAGAGCACCGGTCTCCAAAACCGGCGGTTGGGGGTTCGATTCCCTCCTGCCGTGCTGACACGGAACGACGCCGCCATCGTCTAGAGGCCCAGGACGCCGCCCTCTCACGGCGGTAACGGGGGTTCGAATCCCCCTGGCGGTACTGAACCCAGTCGTGCTGAACCAAGCGGTTCGTGGGACGGGTGCTCGCGTAGCTCAGCCGGCAGAGCACTTCCTTGGTAAGGAAGAGGTCATGGGTTCGAGTCCCATCGCGAGCTTCGGTTGAACGGAAGAGTGCTCCCATCGTCTATCGGTTAGGACGCCACTCTTTCAAGGTGGAGAGCGGGGTTCGACTCCCCGTGGGAGCGCCTGAAACGGTGCGCGGGCATAGCTCAGTTGGTAGAGCGCAACCTTGCCAAGGTTGAGGTCGCCGGTTCGAGCCCGGTTGCCCGCTCTGTGAAGGGCCGGAGGTCGCGTCTCCGGGGCAACAAAAACGCCAATGGGGCCGTAGCTCAGTCGGTTAGAGTGCCGGACTGTCACTCCGGAGGTCGCGGGTTCGAGTCCCGTCGGCCCCGCTTGAAATCTGCAGGGCGCCACGCGCGCCGCGGAACTTTGAAAACACGGGTTGGTCCTGGGGCTGTAGCTCAGTTGGGAGAGCGCTTGAATGGCATTCAAGAGGTCAGGGGTTCGATTCCCCTCAGCTCCACTGCACGAGTGCGAGTGGTCGAGGTAGCTTGAAGGTGTTAGAGGTGGGGTGGCCGAGTGGCTAATGGCAGCAGACTGTAAATCTGCCGGGCACAGCCCTACGTAGGTTCGAATCCTACCCCCACCACTGCTTACGGCGGAACACACGGGCGGTTAGCTCAGTTGGTTAGAGCGCCACGTTGACATCGTGGAGGTCACAAGTTCGAGTCTTGTACCGCCCACTGCTGTAGGTCTCGGGGCTGTAGCTCAGATGGGAGAGCGCTGCAATCGCACTGCAGAGGTCAGGGGTTCGATTCCCCTCAGCTCCACTGGATGTTGACGTGCACGGAACCGCTGCCACCGTAGCTCAGGGGTAGAGCACTCGATTCGTAATCGAGCGGTCGTCGGTTCAAATCCGACCGGTGGCTCTGGTCAGATGGGCGCAAATCAGTTAGATTTGCTGGCCCGGAGCGCGGGAGTAGCTCAGTTGGCAGAGCATCAGCTTCCCAAGCTGAGGGTCGCGGGTTCGAACCCCGTCTCCCGCTCTAGGTTGTTTGACAGTGGTGGTACGATTGCCCCCTGGTGTAATTGGCAACACGCCTGACTCTGGATCAGGAAAGTCCAGGTTCGAGCCCTGGGGGGGCAACTTGCAGGCTCGGGTTTGGAGAGGTGGGTGAGTGGCTAAAACCAACGGTTTGCTAAACCGTCCTGCCCAAAAGGCAGACGCGGGTTCGAATCCCGCCCTCTCCGCTCCAGCTGGGACCGGTGTCCGAGCGGCTTAAGGAGCACGATTGGAAATCGTGTGGGGTTAACAGCCCTCGTGGGTTCGAATCCCACCCGGTCCGCTCCGGTGCAGGTCCAGTGGTTGAACGGGTAGTATCCGGGGAGTTCCTTCGGGACGTGGCTCAGCCCGGTAGAGCACTCGCTTCGGGAGCGAGGGGTCGCCGGTTCAAATCCGGCCGTCCCGACTGATGTCGGATCTGGAGGCGTAGTCTAACTGGTAAGGCACCGCACTCGAAATGCGGCGGGCGCAAGCCCTTGGGGGTTCGAGTCCCTCCGCCTCCGTGCATGCAGTGCAACAGGAAACGGCCCCGCCGCTCAACCGAGCGGCGGGGCCGTTTTCGTTGGTGGTTGACCCATAGGAGTGCGGCGGGCGGGCCACGGGAGGGAGCGTTGAATTCGTTGTGGTTCCTAGCGAACTGTGCTCCTCGGCATCACGTCGACCGATCTCGCTCACGCCTTGGTGTACCAGTTGGTGTAGTAAGCAGGTCGTCAGATTATGGCAAAACCACATGTTTACGACCGATGCAGTCCGAATCGGGGCGACATGCTCTGGATTGTGTTTTCGGTGTCACCCGACAGCTCTCTTTCCGCGGAGAGGTTCAACGCGATCCCACGGGAGCTGATCGAGTCCGAGCCACTCTGCCACCTTGTCCATGTGCTCACGAGCACCCACCGGCGTGATATAGCGGTCTGTCAT
>DASSJS010000044.1:0-25676 GCA_035691085.1 Longimicrobium sp. | reverse complement strand
ACGAGAAGCCTCGCAAACTGCGCGAGGCTCCACCCGCCAGGGCCTCGCGCGACCACTTTCATCGGATTGCAGCCGCGGCGCCGCGGCGCCGGCCCGGACATCGGATCCGAGACGAGGCGAATGCTACTCGGCGAGCAGCTTTTCCAGGCGCAGGCGGGTGATCTTGGCCTGTTCGCCGGCGGCCACGCGCAGCTCGGTCTCGGCGTCGTGGGCTAACCGTTCGCGGAGGATGGTGAGCAGCTCGTCCGCCGTCTTCCCCGCGGCGCTCACGATGTAGATGTAGCCGAAGCGCTGCTCGTATTCTCGGTTCCCCTCGGCCAGCGCGGCGGCCACGTCCGCCCCGCCCGACGTGGCCCCGGCCTGCTCCTGCGCGCTCCAGGCGGCGGCGCGCTCGCCCTGCGGCGTTTCGGCCTTCCGCTCGCCGATGCGGGGGTGGGCGCGGAAGGCCTCCATCCAGTCGTCGGTGTTCAGCGACCACCAGATGCGGTCCGCCGCCTCCAGCATCTCGGCCTCGGTGATGAACGGGCGCAGGCGGTTCATCTGCCGCGCCCACACCGGCGAGCCGCAGCAGTGCACGAGGGCCTCGGTGGCCGCGTCGTCGGGGAGGCCGTTCAGCCGCGCCAGTCCGCTCATCGTTCCCGTTGGGCCAGTGTACCGTACACCCGCATCCGCGCCACGCCGCCGTCGGGGTGGATGTTCAGCCGCACGTGCGTGACCGCGCCCACGTCTTCGAGCTCCTCTTCCCAGCGGAAGCGCGCGTGCGCCTGCAGCCGCGTTCTGGCCAGCAGCGGCCGCCACTGGGTGGAGGCGGCGAGCTCCTCGGCGCTGGCCCCGGGGGCGTAAATCGAGTCGATCCAGCAGTGCTCGGGGGCGTTCCCCTTGAAGTGGTCGGTGTCGAGCTCCAGGCGGTGGAGCACACCCGGCGCGGCCAGGCGCACGATGCTCCAGTCGTACCCCGGGCCGCGGCGGCGCTGCGTTTCCCACCCGTCACCCATGAACAGCGAGCGTCCGGGGAGGATCAGGTTCTGCCGGTGGCCGTAGAACATGTCGCTGACGATCTCCACGAACCCGCCGTTCTCCATGGCCGCCAGGTCCACCTCGCCGCCGGCCAGGGTGTAGGCCGTGAAGCGCGGCCGCGCCTCGCCGTACACCCGCAGCCGCGCCACGCCCCCGTCGGGGTAGATGTGCAGCCGCAGGTGCGTGTAGCGCCGCTCGTCGTTCATCGCGAAGGCGTTGGGCGCGTTGCCGCTCAGCTCCGAGCGCGGCACGATCTCGGTCCACTCGGCGGCGTGCAGCTCGTCCACGGTGGGCACGCCGGGAAGCTCGCACCCCTCCAGCCTGCACTCGTCGGGATAGTTGCCGCGGAACCAGCGCGTGTCCACCACCACGCCGCGGATCACCCCCGGCATCCCCAGCCGGATCAGCGCCCACTCGTGCCCCGGCCCGCGCCGGCGGATGGTTTCCCACCCGTCCATCCACTTGCCCCGCTCGGTGTAGGCATCCTCGCGCCACTCGGGCTCGGCGGCCTTGAGCAGGGCCTCCTTGGGCGCGAAGAACTCGTCGCTCACCGCGAGCACGGCGCCGCCCAGGCGCTCGGCCGCAAGGTCCAGCAGGTCAGTGAAGTCGGTCATCTACCCACGGCTGTAAAGATTGGGATGCGTTGCCGGTGCCGGGTCAGTCGCCCGTGCCCATGGTGGGCGCCCCGGCCGCGATCGCGCCCGCCGCCACCTGCTCGTCGATCGACCGGGTGAGCGGCGTTTCCACGTCGCCCGTGTGCTTCGTCTCGGCCGGCTCCAGGAGCATGAGCCAGCACTCCTCTTTCGCCACCGGGCAGTGTTCGACGCCTTTCGGGACCACGTAGAGGTCGCCCTCGCCCAGGGTGACGTCGGGGCGGTCGCGGAAGCGCAGGGTGAGCCGGCCGCGGTGGATGATGAAGATCTCGTCCTCGGCCGCGTGGCTGTGCCACACGAACTCGCCCTGGACCTTGGCGAGCTTCACGTACTGCCCGTTGGCCGCGGCGATCACGCGCGGCGACCAGTGCCGGTTAATGCCGCCGAACTCGGCCGCGAGGTTGCGCACGCCTTCCATGGTCATCCCCTTCG
This sequence comes from Longimicrobium sp., assembly GCA_035691085.1. Taxonomy (GTDB): domain Bacteria; phylum Gemmatimonadota; class Gemmatimonadetes; order Longimicrobiales; family Longimicrobiaceae; genus Longimicrobium. Next base: position 23,574 of record DASSJS010000044.1, on the reverse strand, counting down.
TCAGAGCGCGGTGCGCAGCAGCACGTGGCCGCGCGGGCCGCCGTGGATCTGCCCGCGGTCGTAGATCTTCTCCCCGCGCAGCCAGGTCTGCTCCACCACGCCGGGGAGCACGGAGCCCACGTACGGCGAGAGCTTGTGGCGGTGCAGCAGGCGGCCGGGCTCCACCAGGTACTCGGCGTCGGGGTCCAGCACCACCAGGTCGGCGTCCAGGCCGGGGGCGATGGCGCCCTTGCGGCGGTCGAGCCCGGCAAGGCGCGCGGGCGCGGCGCTCATCCACTGCGCCACGTGGCCGGGAGTGTAGCCCCGTTCGCGCGCGTCGCGCCAGACGGCGCCGAAGCCCAGCTGCACCGACGCGATGCCGCCCCACGCGCGCAGGAAGTCGCCCTGGTCGCGAAGCTTCATCTCGGGCGGGCAGGGGGAGTGGTCGGTGGCCACCAGGTCGATCCACCCCGCGCCCAGCGCGGTCCACAGGTCCTCGCGGTTGGCGGCGGAGCGGATCGGCGGCGCGCACTTCATCTCGGTGGCGCCGTCGGGGACGTCCTCCGCTGCGAAGTGGAGGTAGTGCGGGCAGGTCTCGGTGGTGATGGGGAGCCCTTCCTGGCGCGCGCGGTGGAGCGGCTCCAGCGCCTGGGCGGCGGAGACGTGCACCACGTGCACGCGGGTGCCGAACTCGCGCACCAGGCGGATCAGCATCTCCGCGGCGTGGATCTCGGCCTCGGGCGGGCGCGAGGCCAGCCAGGTGGCATAGCTGCGCGGGTCGGCGCCGGGAAGGGTGGCGGCGGCCACCGCATCGAGCACGCGGGGCGACTCGGCGTGCACCAGCAGCGGCGCGCCCAGCTCGGCGAGGACGGGCATGGCCTGGCGCAGGTCGTCTTCCGAGACGTGCGTGAACTCGTCCACGCCGCTGGGCGACAGGAAGCACTTGAAGCCGAGGACGCCCGCCTCCCACATCGCCCGCAGGTCGCCCGTGTTCCCGGGGACCACGCCGCCCCACAGGCCGGCGTCCACGAAGATGCGCCCGGCGGCGGCCTTCGCCTTTTCCCACAGCGCCGCCTCGCTGGTCAGCGCGGGGATGCTGTTGAGCGGCATGTCGACCAGGGTGGTCACCCCGCCGGCGGCGGCGGCCCGGGTGGCGGTCTCCCACCCCTCCCAGTCGGCGCGGCCGGGATCGTTCACGTGGACGTGCGTGTCCACCAGCCCAGGCATCAGGTACTCGTCGCCGCACTCCACCACCGGCACGCCCGCGGGCACGTCGCCGAACTCGCGGACGGCGGCGATGGTGCCCTCCTTCACCCACACGGCGGCGTCGCGGGTGCCGTGCGGCGTCACCACGTGCGCGGAGCGGAAGACGATCTGGCTGGGCGTGTCGCTCACGGTGCGGCGCGTGGAGGTTCCCGGCGCGGCGGCGTGCGCGCGCAGCCCGCGAAACTGCCGTGCGCGCGGGGTGATGGCAAGGCATCGCCCCGGATTGGCCGCAGGTGTGGAGCCCGGATCTCGGTGCGGGGCGGGGCCGGTGGCCGAAACCGGGCGGATGAATCCGCGGCAACAACGGCCCGAAGTCCGCCTTCGCGGACTCCCATCGTCGGCATCGCGGCGGTTCGACAGGTCGGCGCGGGAATCGGTGCATCGGACAGGCGCTGGCGCATGCCGCGGCGGGCCCTCTCCCCCCGTCCCCCTCCCCCAAAAAACAAAAAACTACCCTGGGGGAGGGGGAGCACTGCAATCTCTTCATGAGACGAAGTCGCCGGCGCGAAGCGCCCCGGGTCCCTCTCCCAGGCTGTTTTTGGGGGAGGGACAGGCGTTCAGGACGCGACGCAGTCGCGCCTCAACGCCAGGGTGAGGGCCCGCGGGACGTCGGATGCGGGTTCCCGCTCTTGCCGCGCGCCGGTCCGCACGCGAGGATGGGCAAACACCCCCGCATCCACGCACAATCCAAGGCTGATGATCCGCAGACGACCCGGCGGCGCGAGCAGTTCCAACGCACTCGCGCACTCACGCACTCGCGCACCTGTTAAGATCGCCCGCTTCGCCGCGATCCTGGCCACGCTCGCCCTGGCCGCGGCATGCGCCAGCGCCCCCCGCCCGTCGACCGAAGCGGCCCAATCCCGCCCCTACGTCGTGATGGTCTCGTTCGACGGGTTCCGGCACGACTATCCGGACCAGTTCACGCTCCCCGCGCTGGCGCGGATGGAGCGCGAGGGGGCGCGGGCACGGGCGCTGGTGCCCACGTTCCCGAGCAAGACCTTTCCCAACCACTACGCCATCGTCACCGGGATGTACGCGGGGCGCCACGGGGTGGTGGGGAACGAGATGTGGGACCCGGCCCGCGCCCGGCGCTACCGCACCGGGAACGAGGAGCTGACGGGCGACAGCAGCTGGTATGGCGGCGAGCCGATCTGGGTGACGGCCGAGCGGCAGGGGGTGACGTCGGCCTCGTTCTTCTGGCCGGTGTCGAACGCGGCCGTCGGCGGCGTGCGGCCCACATGGTGGAAGCCGTACGACATCACCGTCCCCGACACCGCCCGCGTGGACACGATGCTGGCGTGGCTGCGGCTGCCCGCGGCGCGGCGCCCGCACCTGGTGCTGGGCTACTTCAGCGACGTGGACGAAGCCGCGCACCGGTACGGCCCCAACGCGCCCGAATCGCGCGCCGCGGCCGAAACGGTCGACCGGATGCTGGCCCGCCTGCGCGGCGGCATCGCCCGCCTGCCGTTCGCCGACAGCGTGACGGTGATCGTCGTTTCGGACCACGGCCTTACAGCCACCGACAGCGCGGCGTTCCTGGACGAATACGTCTCGCTGGACGACACCGTGGCGGTGGTGACGGCGGCCACCTACGCGCAGCTCTTCTACAACGGCGACGCGGCGAAAACCGAGCGCGCGTGGACGGCGCTGCAGCGGATGCCGCACGCGCACGTCTGGCGCAACCGCGACATCCCCGCGCGCTACCACCTGGCCGGCAACCCGCGCGCGGGCGACCTGTTCGTGCTGATGGACCCGCCCTTCACCATCGACCGCACGCGCCGCGGCCGCCCCGCCGATGCGCGCCCCGCGCGCGGCAACCACGGATTCGACAACACGCTCCCCGACATGCACGGGATCTTCTTCGCGGCGGGGTGGGGGGTGCGGCCGGGCTCCACCCTGGGGCAGGTGGAGAACGTGAACGTCTACCCCTTCATCGCCCACCTGCTGGGGCTGCGGCCCGCGGCGGGGATCGACGGGAGCCTGGAGCCGATGCGGGGGATTTTGCGGAGATAGGGATCGATGGAGGGATGGCTCCGGGGGCGATGGCTCAGTCCATACCGGCGCCACGGCTGGTTCCCCCGGGTTGAAACCCGGGGCTACAACGGCCCAAAGTCCGCCTTCGCGGACTCCCTCGACGGCATCATTTCGGCTCCACGGATGTCGTATCGAGGAAGTGGGATTGAACATATGAACGAGGCCCGGCAGACCGAAGATGGCCAGCCGGGCCTTTTTTCATCCGGGCGATGATCGCCCGTCGCGCCGATGCATGTGTGCGAGTCCGCGAAGGCGGACTTCGGGCCGTTGTTGCCGCGGATTCATCCGCCCCTCCGCTCGAGCCCACCGCGGAATCTACGTGATCGACAGCGCGATCAGCGTCTGCGCGGCCCAGTAGGTGGCGAGCACCAGCGCCTGCGCGCCGGGGAACGGGCGGCGGAAGCGGTCAAGCGCGAGCGCCGAGTCGCTGATCACGAACAGCACGCCGCCGGCCGCGGCCAGCACGCCACCCGGCACTCCGGCGGCGCCGCGCTCGGCCGCCTGCCACGCCATCACCAGCAGCGCCGCGGCGTAGACCACCACCGCCGCCTTCAGCGCGCGCGGCACGTGCGGCAGCAGGATCCACATCAGCACCGACGCATGGATGACGAACGGCGCGAGGACCCACGCCGTCAGCGGCCACGCCGTCCATCCGGCGGTGAACGCGCCGATGTAGAGCAGGTGCGCGACGAGGAATGAGACGAGGCCCGCCACGAAGTGGTCCCTCGGCAGCATCAGGAACACGTCGCCGATCAGCGAGAACACCAGCCCGGCCATGATCAGCTGCCTGTAGACTGGCACGCTCGCCGGAAGATGCATGGCCAGCATCAGGATCAGCAGCGTGGTGAGCGGCTTCAGCACGTACACGCCGCGCCGCCACCCGCGCACCGTCGCCACGATCGCCCCAACGGCGCTGAGCGCAATGGCGATCAGAACACTCCACAGTGCCCGGACGTACTCGGGATGATGGTGGAGGATGTGGTCCACGGGAACCGGAGGAGTGAGGAGGGAGCGAGGCAGGTGCGGCGACCAGGTGGACGTGCCGCGTCATCATAGCGTGCGTGGCGCCGGAACTCCACGGCCACGACAGCGTCAGCCAACGGATCGATGGGAAGCTCCCACGACGAAAAAAGCACCACCGGCCGCTTGGACCGGTGGTGCTTTTGGTTCTGCCGCTTCCCGGCGCGATGCCGCTCAGAGCATCCCGCCGCTTGCGCGGAGAGTTTCGCCTTGTTGCCTCGGCTCAGCCGACGCGGCGATCGCTTGCCCGTGCCAGGTTGCGAGCAGGAGTCGTAATGGACAAGAGATCACCTCCTTTTTTCAGGTTGAACATCGGGCGTGGACACCGGAGCCGGGTGGCTCCGCACGTCCGCCTGTGCCGCAACACAGACGGCCCGTAAAACGCTGCGATCAATCTACCGCCGATCCGACTTCTCGTCAAGTCCTTGCCCAAGCCGGACTTACGAGCGCAAACCGGTCTCGCCGCCTGATACACCGCTCCGCGCCGCGAGATCCGCCACGGCTCGCTACACCCCGTCCGGCACGGTAATGGTTCCCTCGGCCACGATCACCGACGAGCCGCCGGCCATCACGCGCACGGTCTGGCCGTCCTTCTTCGCCGCGCCGGCCTCGATGCGGCTGGGGCGGCCCATCTTCACCCCCTGGTCGATGTGCCAGGTGAAGGTGCCTTCCGCCTCCGGAAGGCGGTCGGCGAGCGATCCGGCGAGCGTGACGCTGGCGGCACCGGTGGCGGGGTCTTCCGGAATCCCCATGTCGGGCGCGAACATCCGCGCGTACAGGTGGCTGCCGGCCGCCAGGTCGCCCGCGAACAGGAACAGGCTGGGCCCCGCGGACGCCGCGAAATCGGTCCGCCACGCCGCCATCTCCAGCACCGCGGCGTCCACCGCCTCACGGTCGGCGAGATGGATGAAGGTGAACGGCACACCCACGCTGGCGAACCACGCCTCTCGCACGGCGCCTTCGGGAAGCGACAGGACGGCCGCGGCGGACCGGGCGGACGGGGGGCCGGCCGGATACTGCACTCGCGCATCCAGGTTCAGCCGCGCGAACGCCCGTGTGTCACTCACGTCCACGTCCACGGCCACGGGGCCCACGACCTCCTCGAACACCACGCGGCCGGTGCGGGGGATCAGCCCCAGGTGCGCCAGCGCCGCCGCCGTCCCCACCGTGGGGTGGCCGGCGAACGGCATCTCGTAGCCGGGCGTGAAGATGCGGACCCGAAAGGCGTGCGCGGGATCGTCGGGCGGGAGCACGAAGGTGCTCTCGGAGAAGTTGAACTCGCGCGCCAGCGTCTGCATGGCGGTGTCCGACAGCCCGCGCGCGTCGGGGAGCACGGCCAGCTGGTTGCCGCCGAACGCCTGCTCCGTGAACACGTCGGCGATGATGAAGCGGTGCGGCATCGGCGTCTCCCGTGGGGTGAGTGCTGGGTGCTGGGTGCTGGGTGCTGGGTGCTGGGTGCTGGGTGCTGGGTGCTGGGTGCTGGGTGCTGGGTGCTGGGTGCTGGGTGCTGGGTGCTGGGTGCTGGGTGCTGGGTGACCGCGGCGGGTCAGCGCGCGACCAGGTCGATTTCGACCAGCGCGCCCATCGGCAGCGCGGCCACGCCGATGGTGGTGCGCGCGGGGAACGGCTGCGCGAAGTGGTGCGCGTACACCTGGTTCATCGCGGGAAAGTTGGCCATGTCGGTGAGGTAGACGCCGACTCGAACGACGTCGTCCAGGGTGCGGCCGGCGGCTTCGAGCACGGTGGCCAGGTTGTGGAGGGCCTGCTCGGTCTGCTCGGCCACGCCGCCGTGCACCAGCTTTCCGGTGGTGGGATCGGTCCCCACCTGCCCGCTCAGAAAGATCAGCTCGCCCGCCCGCACCGCCGGCGAGAACGGCGCGTCCGACGGCGGCAGCTTGTCGCTGAAGATCGCTTCCCGGGGCATCCCATCCTCCGTGTGTTGAATGTGATCGAGACCTGTCGACTGTGCGCGTTCTTCGGCTTTCACGGCTTCAGGGCGATTGAAATCGCTGCAACAACGACACGAAGTCCGCCTTCGCGGACTACCGGCGCCTCGTCGGCATAGATGCTGATGCGCGGCACGGGCGCCGAGGCATTCCCGGACGAGCCTCGCGCGGTTTGCGAGGCTTCTCGTGGTTGTTGCTGCGGCTTCAGCCGCCGGTGTGCGGGTTCGGACGTCGCCTCTTAGAACAGCCCCTGCACCTGCCCGCCGTCCACCTGGATGGCCGTGCCGGTGAGGAAGCTGGCGCGCTCGCTGGCCAGGAAGGCGACCACGGCCGCCATCTCGCGCGGGTCTCCGCTGCGGCCCAGCGGGATGCCGGCGTTGCGCCGGGCCAGCAGCTCGTCCACGTCGCCGCCCTCGCGCGCGGCACGCATGCGGGCCAGCTCGGTGGCGCGGTCGGTGTCGAAGTGGCCGGGAAGCACGCTGTTCACGAGCACGTTGTCGGGCGCCACCTCGTTGGCCAGCGTCTTGGCGAAGCCCAGCATCCCCGCGCGCGCCGTGTTGGACAGGATCAGCCCCTGGACCGGCTGCTTGGCGCTCATGCTGGTGAGAAAGATCACCCGCCCCCAGCGCCGCGCCCGCATCCCCGGCACCGCCGCCTGCGCCAGGCGGATCATCCCGAGAAGGTTCATCTCCAGCCCGGCGCGGTACTGCTCCTCGCTGGTGGTTTCGAAGGTGGTGGAGGGCGGCCCGCCCGCGTTGGCCACCAGGATGCTCACCGGCCCCAGCGCCGCCTCGGCCTCTCGCACGAAGCGCTCGGCCGCGCCCGGCTCGGTGACGTCGCCGGCGATCACGTGCGGCGCGCTCCCGGTGTCGCGCGCGATCGCGTCGGCCTCGCGGCGGAGGAGGTCTTCGCGGCGGGCCACCATCGCCACCCGCGCCCCCTCGGCCGCCAGCTCGCGCGCGATGGCCAGCCCCAGCCCGCTCGAGGCGCCGGTCACCAGCGCCACCCTGTCCCGCAGCCCCAGCTCCATCGTCATCCACCCCCTGCCCAAGGTGCCCGCCCGGCCGCGGACCTTGTCCCGCGGCCACCAAGCCATCATCTTTCGAAAGGATACTCGTCAATTAGCTAATTGGCAATATGTCTATCGCGAGTGCGATGCGGGCGCTGGCAAACGAGCGCAGGCTGCAGATCCTGGAGTGGCTGAAGGATCCCGTGGCCAACTTTCCGCCGCAGGTGGACGGCGACCTGGTGGACGACGGCGTGTGCGCCGTGTGGATCGCCGAGAAGCTGGGCGTGAGCCAGCCCACGCTCAGCGAGCACATGCGCGTGCTGACCACCGCCGGCTTGGTGCGCGCCAAGCGCATCAAGCAGTGGACCTTCTACAAGCGCAACGAGGATCGCATCGCCGCGCTCAAGCGGGAGATCGAAGAGCACGTGTGACGGGTCCGGAGGATCACGCTTCGGATGCGGCATCTCGAAATCCCCCCGGGCGGCTGAAGCCGCGGGCTACAACAACAGGAAGCCTCCCAAACCGCGGGAGGCTTTTTCGTTTGGGGGCGGCGTTGACGCGCTTCGAATGTTCGGTTCCGAGCCCCGTCTTTAGATCCTTCGGCCTGTAAAGCAATACAATGCTACGGCTTGTCGGTGATCGGCCTCAGGATGACATCGTCAGGTTCGTCATCGTAGCGGCAACATCCGGGCGATCCGGTATCAGCACCCAGCACCCAGCACCCAGCACCCAGCACCCAGCACCCAGTACCCAGTACCCAGCACCCGTCTTACTGCCGCGCGAACTCGCCGGCCACGGGGACGTCGGTGATCCGCATCCAGGCTTCGGCGTGCTGCTCCAGGAACAGGGGCAGGTCGGGCGAGTCGGCGCCACTGATCACCGTTTTTCGCTTCCCGTCGTGCAGCAGCGCGCCCAGGTTGTAGGTGCACGACACGCCGTTGCGGCCGCGCGACACCTTCTCCTCGCAGTAGAGCTGCGCGACCTGGGCGAAGGCGTAGTCGCGGTTGCCGGGCCAGGGGAGCGGATGATGGCGCACGCTCATCCGGCTGCCGTCTAGGCGGATGGTGGTGGTGTTGACGTAGCCGCACAGCACCCAGTAGGTGAGGCCGATCCCCACCGCCACGTGCAGCACGGGGAACAGCGCCATCAGCCAGGCGCCGCTCGCCAGCGCCGTCGCGTACCAGACCAGCAGGATGCCGTCCCAGAAGATGCAGAAGAACGTCAGAAAGATGAATTTGGGCGAGAACCAGCGGTAGGCGATGGTCAGCTCGCCATTGCCCTCGCTCATCACCACCCGGTCAGGCTTTCCGGACAGCGGCCGCTTGCGCGCGGGCGCCGCCGCCAGCTCGGGCTCGGTGTCGAAGCGGAACACGTTGTTGCAGGTGCGGCACTTGGCCAGCCCGGTCGAGAGGTTCACGTCGTCGGCGGCAACGGGCACGCGGCAGCTGGGGCAGACGATCTTCATGCGGACCTTCGGGCGAGGGGGAGAGGTTTCGCGCGGCGCCGGGAAGGGAAGAGCGGGTGATGCGGTGGGCCAGGAAACATCGGCAGACGCGCCCGGCCGGTCAACGCTCCGGTGATGAAGCACGAACGGCAGCCCGGTCGCGGGCTGCCGTTCGTCGGTCCGGGACCCGCGCGTTCGTCAGCGTTCGCGTCCGTCGCGGATGATCAGGACGATCGGCAGGCCGACCATCAGCATGTGCTGCACGAGGTTGATGAAGAACTTCACGTTAATGGTGGGGAAGCTCCGGCCCGTGGCGCTGAACGGGACCACGATGTAGTTCATCGCCAGGTACACCACCACGCCATACGCCAGCCCCACCGCCACCGCGCCGCCCGTGGTCGCTACCCACCGCCGCAGCGTGGGGGAGACGCGAACGGCCAGGTAGAACCCGATCGCCCACCCGAACGCGATCACCACGTGCAGCACGGCGCCCAGCAGCGCGCTCTGCATCCCGCCCGCGCGCGCCGCCTCGCGCCCCAGCACCCCCGCCGAAATCGACTGGAAGAGCTGCTCGGTGGTGATCACCTTCTGCACCACCACCCAGTTCAGCCACGCGTACAGGATGTCCAGGAACGCCATCACCGCGCCCGCGATGGCAACGCGGCGGACTGCGATGGGTTCGCGCGTGGGATGCGGAACGGCAACGGTCGACATGGGGATGCGTCCTCGGTGTTCCGGTGCGTGGAAGCGCCAGCCCGGATTACGTCAGGGCCGGCGGTGGAGGGCGGGATGTGCCGAAACGAAGGAGGCGGCGGATTTCTGACGTCGTTGTGATTTTGTGACCGATTAAGACCGCAATACGCCGATCTCATGCTGCAGCGCTCGGTGCAGCTCATCGAGACACCGCTGGAATTTAATCCAGTGGCGCTCTGGTGTGTGTGCGAGTTCGCCATCTAGATCTATTTTAAGGAAACGAGTAAGTTGCGCTTGAACCCTTGAGGTGAGTTTTACATGTTGAGCATCATGTCGATAGACACGTACTCGATGAAGCGCCTCCTGTAACTGAGGATAATGCTGCTTGATTACACTCCAAAAATAGTCTTTGAAGGAAGCACTGCTCCCGAAATTGTCGATCGATTCCACAAAGGACCGATAGCACGGTGTCAGAGCTGCTGCGAGGCTTTTTTCATCATTCGGCACCTGAATTTCGAACAGTTTCTCAGCTTCAGGAAACGAGTTAGGGCCAAAAAGCGAAGGATACAAAGCCGCTTGAGCGGCACCTTCCAACGTCCGCATATCTTCAACTATCGAACGCATTCGAGACCGGACAAACATCGCGCGATCCTCTACGGCTACGACGTGGAACTTTGTCGGCCGGCCTTCCCGGCGAGCGTTTTCTTCAGCGATGTAGTCACGTAGGACCTCATAAGTGATGCGAGGGGAGAACTGATCAGATACAATACCATACTTTGAAAGATGGGAGATGGCTGCATTGTAGCGAGTCCGTTCACGGAACTCCGATTCTCGACCCGTGGCGAGTAACTCGAGCAACTCGTATTCAGCAGGGTAGAACTGGGCAAGTTCCGAGACTATATGGGCACAGTAGAATCGCAGTTCCCGATCCCGGAGGCTCGCGGACGCTTTCAAATCATCAGATGCGATCTGTACAGGGAATGTGCGTTGTTTGCCCTTTTCCACATCGGTCGTGAAACTGCACGCAAGCCTAGTCAGCATCGGGTGTCCTGCATACTGACTGTAGAAATAGGCAAGCGCATCACTCTGGAACCTTAAGCCCATGACACGACCGATGTTCTGGATCATTTCAGCGGCATCATCTTCGCCAAGTCCAGCAAGAAACGTGGTGTTAACAATTCCAAATAGCGGATTCTGAAACCCGTGAAAGGTGTCTTCCTCCACCATTGAGGGGTTCACACCCGCGATAACGATGTTAATCTTTCGACTCCGCGCTTGGAAAGTACGTATCGCGTGCCAAAAGTTAGCAAACTCAGAGTTCCAGTGGTCGTCCTTTGCTGTTGCTGGCGATATCCATTCTACCTCATCGACAATAAGCGTGAGAGTCGATGCGTCGGTCGCCAAAAGATACTGTTCCACGTGTTCGGAGAACTCATCAGCAGCGTCAGGCGCATCGAAAGATGCCGTGACAGATCGTCTAATGCTGTTGAAGAGTAGCTTGCAGATATACCAGAGTAACTGATTCCAATGACGAAGGCGCACGCTGGTAGATTGGGCATCGATAAACAAAACTTTCCTAAGCGGATCCCGCTCCAGTGCCCGCTGTAGCTTAAACAAGAGCGATGTCTTTCCCGTTTTGCGCAAGCCAAAGAGACCACTATTCTCGCCCTGTCTTGAAGCATCAAGAAGTCGACCTAATTCCTTCTGGCGACCGAAAAAATATGTGTCCTCCCTTAGCGGAAGTGTGTTCTTAAACCGATCTAGAGTAAGATAATGTCGTTGAAGTGCATTGCGAACAGTCCATCCGTTTGCACCTGATGCCGTGATGTCACGCAGGGTGATCGGCACGGCGATTCGCTCTTCTTTATGCTCCACTAGGTATGTTGCTGTTACGACCTCGCAGTCTCGGGCCGCAGATACAAGAAAGTAGAACATCGTATCGACTCGTCCTTTCGCCGGATCGATACTCATGAACGTATTGATCGCTTGAAATGTCCTAGCCTCAACCGTCATGTACGGATGAAAAACCAAAACGACCTCGTAGCGGAACCCATAGGCCTCCCTGAGATCTTCGTTTGGTTTTAGAAGAAAAAATACAAGAATGGTATTATTGAGTTTTAGTCGCTTCGCCCATGTTACATCGAAGCCGGCGTCAAGAAACGGTACAACGACTTTGGATTCATCTGCTTCCGAATCCTCAAAGAACGACATAGCGTCTTCATGAATGTGTCCCGTCTGGTACAAGAGGCACTCTCCGATGCGAGCTAGAGCTACAAAGTTATGCGGCCGACAACATTTGAATTTTAGGAGGTTCGGAGACACAACGCAATCGTCGCGGATCGCACGCACTGAGATTTACGGAAACTAGGTCAAAATCCGAGAGGGGCCCTCCAATTGGAGCGCCCCTCTCGGTTACAATGGTTGCCTTCAGCCGCCAAGTAGGCAGCGAGGCTCAGGGATTATCGAATCGTTCCATCTAGCTTGGGCACCTCCAGTCAACCGTGATGAATGCGGCACCAACAAAGTACTACCTTAGGTAGCAAAACACTGCGGAGATTCTGCGCCGGGTGGAGCCAAGCGGATCGTGGTCACGATGATAATTGCCTTCCATCCCGAGCACAAGAGTGACGTGTTGAACCGTCTTCTGGACCAACATTAATATAGTGGGACACGTGATACAAATTTCTCATTCCGACATCGTCGCGTGCGGTGCCTCATGAATCTTCGTATCATTGGCTCGTCGCGCCTTCCCACCACCGCGCCAGCAGGTTGGCGCAGACGCGGCGGCGGTAGTCGGCGGTGGAGCGGATGTCGTCGATAGGGGTGATCTCGTCCATCAGCACGCGTTGCGCTTCTTCGATTCCCGCGCCGCCCGCGAGCGCGGCCTCGGTGCGGGGGAGGCGGACGACCGTGGCGGCCACGCTGCCGAACGAGACGCGCGGCGTTCCATCCCGCACCGCGGCCATCACCACCTTGCTGATGGCCTGTGCGGCGCGCGTCCCCACCTTGCGGAACCACTGGCCGCCGGGGACGGGCGGGATCTCGATCGCCACGATCAGCTCGTCCGGCCGCATCACCGTCGCTCGATAGCCCGTGTAGAAGCCGTTGAACGGCACCCGCCGCTCGCCATCCACGCTGCGGAGCACGATCACGGCGTCCGCCACGGCGAGCACGGGGAGGGTGTCGCCGGCGGGGCTGCCGTTGGCCACGTTGCCGGCCAGCGTGCCGCGGTTCTGGATCTGCACGCCGCCCACCTCGCGGCAGGCGGCGGCCAGGATCGGCAGGCGCCCGGCCACCAGCGGCGAGCGCGCCAGGTCGGTGTGCGTGGTGAGTGCGCCGATGCGCATCCCGCCGTCCATCTCGCTGATCCCCCGCAGCTCGCTCAGCCCCCAGATGTCCACGAAGCGCGCGGCGGGGAGCGTCCCGAAGTTCAACGACACGTACACGTCGGTGCAGCCGGCCATGGGGATGCGCGGCGCGTCGTCGCGGAGGATGGCGAGCGCGTCATCCACCGACGTTGCCTTGCGCAGGTCCAGCGTGGAGACGGCGGTCCTCACGACACCGCCTCCGCGTGCGTGGCCTGGAGGACGGCGCGGTAGATGGCCTCGTAGCCCGTGCAGCGGCACAGGTTACCGGCCAGCCGCGTGCGCACCTCGTCGATGGTGGGCTCGGGGCCCAGCGTCATCGCGGTCATGATCATCCCCGGCGTGCAGATGCCGCACTGCGCGCCGCCCAGGTCGCAGAACGCGCGCTGCAGCGGATGATCGCCGCCCAGCCCCTCGATCGTCGCCACCTGGGCGCCCTCCACCTGGGCGACGGGGACCAGGCACGAGCATACGGCCTCGCCGTCCACCAGCACGGTGCAGGCGCCGCACTCACCCTCGCCGCAGCCCTCCTTGGTGCCGGTGAGCCCGCACTCCTCGCGCAGCACGTCCAGCAGCCGCGCCATCGGGTGCGCATGGACCTCCGTCTCCGCGCCGTTCAGCGTGAAGCGCATCAGGCGGCTCCTTCGGCGAAGACGGGTGCGGTCCCGCTGCCAAACATGCCAGGCCCGGCGATCATCATCTGGCGCGGCGCGTGACCAGAGCCGAGCGTCCCGCCGATCATCGCGATGCGGGGCGCATTGCCGGAGCCGTATCCGATACCGGTGGCGGACACGGGTGCATGACCGGAGCCGAGCCAGGGGCCTCTTGCCGAAACGGGCGCGTAGCCGGAACCCAGCGTGCCCCCGATCGCCATCTCACGCGGTGTGTTGCCGCCACCCATCAGGCCAGGACCCATCCGCGCCCGGTGCAGCGGAGCGTGGCCGGAGCCGAACATGCCGCCGTTCCGCGCGAGCCCATGGCATCGTGCCACGCGGAGTATGGATCCTTCGGTCGCCGCTAGGATTCGGTGCGCACGACGGCGCCGCGCGGCGGCTCCCTCAGGATGACATGCGTTGGGGTGGAGCATGGGATTCGGGGCTGGCACGATGCCGAAAGGGGTGGAGCCTCGCGCGGTTTTGCGAGGCTTCTCGTGGTTGTTGCTGCGGCTTCAGCCACCGGTGCAGTGCTGGGCGAACGGCCGATCCAGATCATCACACCTTCGGCCTCTCACGTTGGCCTTCACGCCGCCACCGGCTCCACCGCGTCGATCTTCGGCGCGGACATCACCAGCTCGGGTACGGCGGGGATCTCGCGCACGTCCAGGCCCAGGTGGCGGATGGCGTTCACCACGGCGGCGGCGGGGCCGTCCATCGGCATCTCGCCCACGCCCTTGGCGCCGAACGGGCCGTGGCGGCTGGGGTTCTCCATCACCGTCACCGCCATCCGCGGCGTGTCGAGCGTGGTCGGGATCGTGTAGTTCGTCAGCGTGGCGTTCAGCATGGCGCCCTCGCGGGTCACCACGCGCTCGTTCAGCGCCCAGCCGACGGCCTGCGCGGTGCCGCCCTCGATCTGGTTCACCACCAGCATGGGGTTGATGGCGCACCCCACGTCCTGCACCGCCCACACGTCCGTCGCGCGGACCTCCAGCGTGTCGGGGTCCAGCTCCACCTCCACCACGTCGCACCCCCAGCCGTAGGTGGCGTAGGCGTCGCCGCGGTAGGTGGCGTCATCCCAGTTCACGTCTTCCGGCTTCTCGTACTCCTTGATCACCATCGTCCGCCCGTGCCGGCGGAAGTGTTCCGCGGGGGGCAGGCCGCCCAGCTGTTCGCGCAGTTCGTACGCCGCGCGCTGCAGGATGGCACCCACGATCATGCACGTGCGTGACGCCACCGTCGGCCCGCTGTCGGGGACCACGGCGGTGTCGGGCTGTGCGGGCTCCACGTCGGCATAGGGCACGCCCAGCGCGTCGGCCACGATCTGCGCGTGCATGGTGCGCGTCCCCTGCCCGATCTCGGTGCTGGCCACCAGGATGCGCACGCCGCGCCCGGTGGTCTCCAGCGCCGCGCGGCTCTTGAGCATCACCTCGCCGCTGCCGGTGAACCCGCTGCCGTGGAAGAAGAGCGACAGGCCGATCCCTTGGCTGGTCCCCGCGTACTCCGCGCGCTTGCGCTGGAACTCCGAGCGCTCGACGGCCACGCGCAACGTCTCCAGCGCGGAGCAGTCGTCCTCGATCAGCTGGCCGGTGGCGGTGGTGTCGCCGGGGCGGAGGGCGTTGATCTCGCGCAGGCGCACGGGGTCCATCCCCAGCGCCTCGGCGATGCGGTCCACGTGCACCTCGGTGGCGAACTGCGTCTGCGGGGCGCCGAAGCCGCGGAAGGCGCCGTTGGGGGGCGCGTTGGTCATCACCGCGCGGCCGTCGATGCGCACGTGGCCGCAGCGGTACGGACCCGACGCGTGGATGCAGCCGCGCGAGAGGACCACGGGCGAGAGCGTGCAGTACGCGCCGCCGTCCATCAGCACGTCGATGTCCATCGCCACGATGCGCCCGTCGTTCATCACGCCGGTGCGGTGCTTCACGATGGACGGGTGGCGCTTGGTGGTCGCCACCATGTCTTCCGTGCGGTCGTAGACGATCTTCACCGGCCGCCCGCTCTTGCGCGCCAGCAGCGCCGCGTGCCCCGCGATCAGCGAGGGATACTCTTCCTTGCCGCCAAAGCCGCCGCCCGTCTCGGTCTGCACCACGCGCACCTGCTCGTCTGGCAGCGTGAACAGCACCTTGAGC
This sequence comes from Longimicrobium sp., assembly GCA_035691085.1. Lineage (GTDB taxonomy): Bacteria > Gemmatimonadota > Gemmatimonadetes > Longimicrobiales > Longimicrobiaceae > Longimicrobium. The sequence continues at coordinate 8,036 of DASSJS010000044.1, read as the reverse complement.
GCCTTGTGCACGTAATACGGGCACTGCAGCGACCCGTGCAGGGTGATGCCGCCGTCCCGTTCGGGGACGGCGATCACCCCGTTGGGCTCGATGTAGACGTGCTCCTGCGCGCCGGTGCGGTACTCGCCCTCGATCACGTGGTCGGCCCCGGCCAGCGCGGCCTCCACGTCGCCCTTCTCGATCCGGATGTGCTTGAAGGTCTCGGGCGAGTGGAGCGGGTCGAAGACGGGCTCTTCGAGGTCGTACTCGATGTCCACGCGCGCGGCCAGCAATGCCTCGCGGTCTTCATGCGCCAGGAGAAGGATGGGCTCGGCCAGGTGGCGGACGCGCCCCTCGGCCAGGAACGGCTGGTCGTCCAGGATCATCGCCACGGCGTTCACGCCGGGGACGTCGCGATGGTCGACCACCGTGAAGCCGTCATCCGGGCCAAAGCTGAAGCGGATGGAGCGGATGGTGCCGCACGGGACGGTGGAGCGGATGGTGCGCCCGTACAGCATCCCCGGAAAGTTCAGGTCGTCGATGTACTTCGCGGCGCCCGTCACCTTTGCCGCCGCGTCCTTGCGCGGCGCGCTGGAGCCCACGGCACGCGCGATCACCGGCGCCTCCGCGTGCGCGGCGTTGCGGCCATTGCGAGAGAATGGTTGCTGGGGTGCTGCGGACGGCGCACTGCGCTTACCTCCGGGAGAGGATGGGGCACCAGCGGAGCGGGGGACGGTCAGCCGGGCACGGCGCCCCGAACGCGCCGTAGCTGGAAACAGATAACGCACCCGCCGTGGCGCGCGCAACTCCTCGTCCGGCGCGTTCGTGTACTTGGCGACCGAAGTTGCGACGCCCCCGCACGCTCACCCCCAGGGGCTCTCGTTGGGAGGCGGCGGGTTCTTGAGCGGCATCTGGCCGAGCTTGATCTTGTGCCGCGCCGACAGGTACCACGGGAACGCGACGATCCACATCAGGAAGCAGCCGATGGTGACCACCTCCGGGTTGATCAGCCCGGTGCGGTAGCGCGCCAGGTCCAATTTCTTCGCGTCGAAGTAGACCCAGAGCGCGGTGGCGATCACCACGAGCGCGGGGAGCGCGGGCGCCTCGATGGCCACCGACAGGCTCCCCGCGAGCATGATCAGCAGGATCGAGAACGGAATGGCGAGCAGCAGCGGCATCGGCGCGATGTCGGCGTGGTCTGGTGTCGAGAGAGCGCCCCGCGGACGTCGAACCGCGGCGCGCTCTCAATCTAACGCCGTCACGCCGCCGGTGTGCAGCGCGGTCACTCGCCGCGGTGCATCGGCGGCCACTGAACCCGGTCGTGCCACGGATCAGCGGCCGGCGTTCCTGTTCCGGATTCCGGGCCGGCTTCACCGGGAGCGTCCGGCTGCGCGCCCGCCTCCATGTCCGCGGCCGCCTCGTGCCCTGCCGGCTCCGGGTTCGGGGACGCGTCCCCACCCGGGTCGCCCGCCGCTAGATCGTCGTGCGCGCCGTTCCACGTGAACGCGGGTTCTTCCGCCGCCCCCCAGCTCCACGGCTCGCCGGTACCATCCGCGGGCTGGGCGGGCTCCGGCTGCCACGCAGGCTCGCCGGCATCGGGGTCCGAGGCCGGCCACTCGGCTCCGGCGTCCGCGGACGCCGCGTCGTCCGCGCCGGTGCCGGCGGAGGGGAGCAGCCACTCCTCCAGCAGCTCGCGCTCCCGCCCGGTGAGCACCACCTGCGCGCCGCGCAGCAGGTTGTACACGTTGGCAAGGAAGGCGCGCGCGAGCGCCGGCGCCTCGTCCACCCCCGTCCGCCGGAAGCGGTATCCGCCGAAGTTGATCCCGCGCAGCACGAACATGGCATACTGCCGGCTCACCGATTCGCCCCGTTCCAGCATCTGGTCGCGCACGGCGCGCGAGGTGTTGGTGATCTCGTAGGGCGTGCGCTGCACCTCCCGGGCGATCACCTCGAACATCGTGGCGTACTGGCGCGGGCTGAGCCGGGGCGTGTTGGTGAGCTCGCTGATGCGCCGGATGAACGACGCCATCTCGTCGGGAAGGCCGTCCAGGTTGGGCGGGCGGGTGTCGGCCGAGGACGGCTCGGGCGGGGCGTGCCGCGCGGGGTCGTAGATGTACCCCGGCTGCGGCGACGACACCATGGCCAGCCCCAGGTCGCTCACGCCGTCGAGGAAGTTGCGGAAGGTTCCCGCGCCGGCCCAGCGCGTTTCCAGCACCTGCGGCCCCACCGTCTGCAGCACGTGCTGGGCGACGCGCGCCATCACCCGCGGGCCGTCGGCGTTGCGCATGAAGCGCCGGACCGCCTCCACCATCCGGTCGCGCAGGTTCCCCGCCTCGCCGTCCACAGCCGTCGTCCCCGTGGCCGGCGGCCGGTCCGATACGTCGACCGCCACCTTCCATGGCTCGTCGTCGGTCAGGCGAAGCTCGGGCCTGCGCGCGACCAGGGCCTCGGTCAGGGCGCGAAGGCTGTAGAAGCCCAGCCAGTTGGAGTTGGCGGTGAACTCCCGGAACTCGCGGTAGATGTCGGGGAGGCGCGCGCCCGGCACCTCGCCGGTGGAGCTGGCTTCCTGGTACACCCGGCCGGCGATGGCGTCGAGCAGCGCGGGCGAGGCGGTGGGCGCCGGCGGGGTGGCCGCGCGGGGTGCGGGGAGCGCGGGGAGGCGCAGCGCGCGCTCCACGAACTCGTCGTCGGTCACCACCAGGTCGCACGAGGCGGTGTAGGCCGCGGCGGCGTTTCCGGCCACGATGGCCACGGTGCGCCGGTCGTGCATGCGCAGCCGCAGCACCACCGGCGTGAAGTCGGCGTCGGCCGACATGATGATGAACTCGTCGAACTGGGTGGCGTGCCCCAGGATGTCGAGGATGTCCATCACCATCACGATGTCGGCGCTGTTCTTACCGAACCGGGTGAGCGGGGGGCAGTCGACCACCGAAAAGGCGTTGCGCGTGAAGTAGCCGCGGTAGGCCGCGAAGGTCTCGGGGTTTCCGTAGCACCGGCGGACCAGGATGTCGCGCACCGTGGCGCCGCCCGGCAGCGGCATCTCGTGCTCGATCCACCACAGCCACTTCTTCACGCCGCGGCCGAACTCCTCCGCTGCCCGCGGGTCGTCCTTCAGCCCGATGAACATGTTGTCGAAGTCGACGAACAGCGCGGATTTGATTCTCAAAGTCACGATCACACTCGGATGATGGGACGCCCGGAGCGCAGCGGCGCACCGGGGGGGCGGAACGGATGCATGCCGATCGCCAACCGGATCGCCAGAAAGAGTTGCCCGAGTCCGCCGACGGGTGTCCGCGTCCGGAGCAGGAAGAAACGGTCCGCGGACGCAAATCTACAAGGTGTTCTCCGTCCACCCAACGCCGCGGCCGCATTGCGCCACCGGCGGCGCATCGTAGTTTCTCCGCGTCACCCCACGCGTTTCCCCCATTCCGAACGAGGCTCCGTGCTCGTGCGCCCCATCCTGGCGGCGGCGCTGCTGGCGTCCGCCACCGCCCTGCAGGCCCAGCAGCAGCCCATGCCGGGCTACTCCCCCGACGCGGCCGCGCGCGAGCGGCAGGTGGAAACGGCCGCCATCGCCGCCACCAGCCCCGAGCGGGCGCGGGCCCACTCGCGCGCGCTCAGCGCCGAGGCGCACGTGGCCGGAACCCCCGCGCAGGCGCGCACCCGCGACTACGTGGTCGCCCAGATGCGGCAGATGGGGCTGGAGGCCGAGGTGCGCCGCTACCGCGTGTACCTCCCCCACGCCACCGCCGTGCACCTCTGGCGCATCTCGCCCGACGCGCGCGAGCTGCCGCTGGCCGAGCCGCCGGTGCCGGGCGACTCGTCGTCGTCGCTCTGGCAGTACCCCACCGTGAATGGGAGCAGCGCGCCGGGCGACGTGCGCGGCGAAGTCGTCTACGTCAACTACGGGCTGGTGGAAGACTACGCGCGGCTCGACTCGCTGGGCGTCTCGGTGCGCGGGAAGATCGCCATCGCGCGGTACGGGCGCAGCTTCCGCGGGATCAAGGCGCGCGAGGCCGAGCGGCACGGCGCGGTGGGGCTGGTCATCTACAGCGACCCGGCCGACGACGGCTACGTGCGCGGCGACGTGTATCCCGACGGCCCCATGCGCAACGAGCGCGGCGTGCAGCGCGGCAGCGTCTACAACGGCGACGGCGACCCGTCCACGCCCAGCCGCCCGTCCACCGAGGGCGCGCAGCGGCTCACGCGCGACCAGATGACGGAGCTGCCGCGCATTCCCGTGATCCCCGTCTCCTACGGCAACGCGGCCGAGCTGCTGCGCGGCGTGCGGGGGACCAACGTGCCGCAGGCGTGGCAGGGCGGGCTCCCCTTCCGCTACCACCTGGGCCCCGGCCCGGTGCAGGCGCGCATCGTGGTGGAGACCGACGAGGCCACCGCGGCGTACAAGGACATCTGGGACACCTTCGGCATCATCCGCGGCACCGACCTTCCCGACCAGGTGGTGCTGATCGGCGGGCACCGCGACGGCTGGGGCCCCGGCGCGGCCGACAACGTGAGCGGCACCACCAGCGTCCTCGAGGCCGCCCGCGCGGTGATGGACCAGGTGCGCGCCGGCCATCGCCCGCGCCGCACGATGGTGTTCGCCACCTGGGACGCGGAGGAGTGGGGGCTGGTGGGGTCGACGGAATACGTGGAGGACGATTCGCTGCGGCTGGTACGCGGCGGGGTGGCGTACCTGAACCAGGACGTGTCGGCGCAGGGGCCGTCGTTCGGCGGCGGCGGCTCGCCTTCGCTCCGGGCGACGCTGCGCGACGTGGCGCGGCTGGTGCCCGACCCGTCGGGGAACGGCAGCGTGTACCAGGTGTGGCGCCGGCGCTCCAACCTGGCCGACACCGCCGAGGTGGAGATGGGGAACCCCGGCGGCGGGAGCGACTTCGCGGGCTTCTACAACCACCTGGGCGTGCCGGTGGCGGACTGGGGGTTCGGCGGCCCCGGCGGCGTGTACCACTCGCAGTACGATTCGCACGCCTGGATGAGCCGCTTCGGCGACCCCGGCTTCAAGCGCCACGCCGCCTCGGCCTCGGTGGGCGCCGCGCTGATGCTGCGGCTGGCCAACGCCGACGTCCTCCCGTACGACTACGCCGAGTTCGCGCGCACCATGGCCGGCTACCTCCCCGGGCTGGAGGAGCCGCTGAAGGCGAAGGGGTGGGATGCGTCCGTCGTGGCCCCGCTGCGCACGGCGGTGGAGGGGATGCGGCGCGCGGCGGCGGAGTTCGCCACCGCGCGTGACGCGGCGCTGGCGGGCGGGCGCGTCGATCGCGCGCGGGCGGACGCGGCCAACGCGGCGCTGCTGCGCGTGGAGCGGGCGTTGACGCGCCCCGAGGGGTTGAAGGGGCGCGAGTGGTTCCGCAACCTGATCTATGCGTCGGACCCCGACAACGGCTACGCGGACATGATCTTCCCCGGCGCCGCCAACGCCGTGCGCCAGGGTGACCGCGCCCTCGCCGAGGCCGAGGTGGCCGACCTGGCCCGCCGCTTCGCCGCCGCCACGCAGGCGCTGGTGGACGCACGCGCGGCGCTGGGACGATAAGGAAAAACGATTTTCAACGCAGAGGGAGCAGAGGGAGCAGAGGAACGGCACCGGGCCACCTCTGCTCCCTCTGCTCCCTCTGCTCCCTCTGCGTTCAAAATCCGGAGATGGAGGCATGGCACGGCGCACGATTCCTGGGACGGTGGTTGGTCCGCTGATTGCGCGCTGTACGGAATGTAATTCTGCCACAGGCCGTGGCAGAAATGGATAACGCGGTCCCGGGCCGCATGATCGCGAGGAATTGGGAGGACGATTGGGCGTGACGGAGACGCAGCCGCAGGTTCTGCAGACCACGGCGGGAGAATTTCCGCTGCACGAGTCTCACCTGCGGCTGTCGGACAGGGACTGGAGCGTGCTGCACACCGGGGTGCTGCTCACCTTCGAGGAGGAGCAGACGTTCCTGAGCGAGTTCCGCGACAAGCTGCCGTACGGCGTGGCGATGTGGCCCAGCGGGATCGCGCTGGCGCACGAGGTGCTGGCGCGCGCCGGTGAGTTTCGCGGCAAGCGCGTGCTGGAGCTGGGCGCGGGGACGGGGCTGCCGGGGATCGTGGCGTCGTCGCTGGGCGCGCGCGTGGTGCAGACCGACCGGCACGAGGTGGCCATGGCCGTCTGCCGGCGCAACGGCGAGCGGAACGGGGCGGTGGGGATCGAGTATCGCCTGGCCGACTGGAGCGAGTGGGCCGACACCGCGCGCTACGACTGGATCCTCGGCGCCGACATCCTGTACGGCGACGCCTTCCACGCCAACCTGCGCCAGATCTTCTCATCGAACCTGGCCCCCGGCGGCCGCGTGCTGCTGACGGACCCGTTCCGCCCCCACAGCCTCCGCTTTCTCGAGGCGCTGGAAGGCGAGGGGTGGAAGATCACCATGTCCAAGTGGATGCTGGGCGACGAGGAAGAGCCGAAGCCCATTGGCGCCTTCGAGATCACGCCGCCGTGAGGGGCGGAGCGTGGCCGTGGCGAATGGAACGTCTGTGGCCCGGCCGCTGACCGGCGGCTGAAGCCGCAGCAACAACAAACGAGAAGCCTCGCAAACCGCGCGAGGCTCCAACAGCGTGGAACTTGTGCGACCACGTTCATCCTCCGTGGCCCGCACGCAGCGGGGGAGACCCGGGACGACGTCGGAAGGGATTGGCCGGCCATCCAGCCCTGTGCATCATCAATTCGTGAAACACTTTACGATGTCATCCTGAGGCCGGTCACACCGTCGTTGCGGCATGAGCGGAAAGCCGCAGGCCGAAGGATCTGCAGTCTCTCGACGCGCTACGGCCAGTGTGGCGCATCGATTGGCGGCAGATCCTTCGCGCCGCGGCCTTCGTCGTGGGACGCGGTAACGCGTGGTCGCGCTCAGGATGACGATCGGGAGGGCGGCACGCGGTGTCGAGAGCTTGGCGACGCGCCTTCAATCCGTCAAACGCCGGCGGCGGTGGCACCCTCCCGCTCCAGCAGCACGGCGGTGCCGTAGCACATCACCTCGGTGGCCGACTGGCCGATCTCCGACGCGTCGTAGGCGATGCCGACCACGGCGTCGGCGCCCATCTCGCGGGCGTGCTGGGCGAGCGAGGCGGTGGCCTGCTGGCGCGTCTGCTCGCACATCTGCGTGAATTCCGAGATCTGGCCGCCCACGATCATCCGCAGGCCGCCCTTGAACCCCTGCGCGATGGTGGGCGCCCGCACGATCACGCCTCGCACGATCCCCAGGTATTCGCGGATGCGGTACCCCTCCACCGTGAACGTGGTGGTCATGATCAGCCGGCCGGGCGGTTGAGGCGTGGACATGCGGCTCTCCGGGTTGAAGCGGTTCGGCTCAGCGCGGTGGGGCGATGAAGGTGTTGTGGAACGAGGCAATCTCCCACCCGCCGCCGGTCTCGACCAGCACCATCGAGTAGCGCGCCTGGTGCTCGCCCGCCATCGGCCCGCCGGGGATGGCGAGCGCGGCGTGCACGTGCGCCACCGCCACGCCTGGCCGCAGCAGCCGCACCGACTCGAGGGTGTAGCGGTTGACGCTCCCGGCGTACGGGCCCTTCAGGATGAAGTCGTGCCCCTGCTGGATCGCATCCCGCCCGCGGGCGTGCATCCCGTAGACGTTCACGAAGTCCGCATCGTCCGCGAACGGCGCCGAGAACCCGTGGCTGTCCGCCGCGTTCCAGGCGTCCTGCAGGGTCTGGACGAGGGTGGCGACATGCGCATGCAGCGCGGCGGTGGCTGTGCCGGTATCGGTCATCTTGGATGGGACAGTGGGGGATGGGAGAAGGACTGCGGTGAGTTCCAGCGCGACACGGCCGCCGCGTGACGGGTGCGGACCCGGAGTGCCGGTCTCGAAAGATGCGAGTGAACTCGCGGCTGCAACGGCACGCAGTCCGCCTTCGCGGACTTCAACGGCGACGGCGCCGCGAGCTCAGCACTCAGCACTCAGCACTCAGCACTCAGCACTCAGCACTCAGCACTCAGCACTCAGCACTCAGCACTCAGCACTCAGCACTCAGCACTCAGCACTCAGCACTCA